>NZ_CP088155.1:0-300000 GCF_045160055.1 Metamycoplasma faucium
ATGATTAATTCAAGCCAACAATTAGAAAAAGAAATTGATTTAAAAGTTAAAAATATTACTTTGCAAAATGATCTAAAAAATAATATAGCAGACAATATGATTTATGAACAATTTTTTTCGGAAATTAGTATTTGTCATGAAGAGAATGAAACAATATATTTATTAGTTCCTGAAAAAATAAAAGACTTTCTTAAAAATAAATATTTTGACTTGCTAGATAGAATTATTAAAAATGTTTATAACAAAAAAGTAAATGTGATTCTTATAGACAACATATCTGAACTTAAATCATTAGAAGTTTCTCCAAGTATTAGTCAGACGAAACCTAAAAAAACAAATATAAATCCCGAATTAAATTTTTCAAAATATGCTGAAGGCAAATTTAATGCTATCGTTATAAAAGCTGCTAAAACTATTTTTAATAATAAAGAAGTTTTATATTCACCTCTTTTTATATATGGAGCAAGTGGACTTGGAAAAACACATTTATTACATGCTATTGGTAATGAATTATTAAAAATAAATAAATCTTGTTTTTATATTAATCCTGATGAATTAACTAGAAAGCTAGTTGAGCAATTAAAAAATAGAAACCAAGAAGAAATTAATAAAATTGTTGATGACTTAACTAGTTATGATTGTCTTATGTTTGATGATGTTCAACAATATGCTAATAAGGAAAGTACTTTAACCGTTTTGTTCAATATTATCAATATTATGATTAATGCAAAAAAGCAAATAATAATTACAGCTGATAAAAAACCAGAAGACCTTGGTGGTTTTGAACAAAGATTCGTAACAAGGTTTAGTGGAGGATTGACATTAAATATAGCATCACCCGAAATGGATGATGTAATTAGAATATTAAAGTTTAAATTAAAACAAAATAATATCAATCCTGAATTGTGAGAAGATGAATCATTTAAATTCATTGCAAGAAATTTTTCAGTATCAATTAGATCAATTGAAGGTGCAATAAATAGAATTAAATTATTTAGTGAAGGCGATGATTATTTCACTTATGATATCGCTACAATAAAATCAATATTTAAGAATGTTTCACAAGTTAAGGATAGTATTACACCGGAAAGAATTATAGATGTCGTTGCAAAATTTTATAAATTGGAAAAAAAGAAAATAGTTGCAAAAACACGTAAAGAGGAAATTGTAATTGCTAGACGAATATCAATGTGATTAATCAAAAATAATTTCGAATATTCGCTAGAAGAAATTGGAAAAATGTTTGGTAATCAGTCTCATTCAACTGTTATTGTTTCCATTCAATGAATTGATAACAACATGAAATCAAATTCAGCACTAAAATTTGCAATAGAAAAAATAAAAGAAAATTTAAATAAAATCTTATAGAAAGGAAAAATATGGAAATTAAAATTAATAAAATAATATTGGATAATGCCATCGAGTTGGTTGCAAAGGCAATAGATCAAAATCCTTTTATTCCTGTAATGAAGGGGGTTTTGATTGAGGCAGAAGACAATAAAATAACGTTAATTGGTTCTAATGGAGAAATTAGTATTAAACACACTATAAATACTAGTATGGATTCTTCAATTATTACTCCAGGTGTGGCATTAATTGAATTAAACATGTTTAGAAATATTGTTAAAAAAGTTGATTCAGATTTGCAAATAATTACCAATGATAATATTATGCAAATAAAATCGAGTGATGATATATACACATTGAATTTATACAATAATTTCGATTACCCTACCATTGATTTTACAATATATGGAGAAATGTTAAAAATTAAATGGCAAGACCTAAAAGACATTGCTAAAAACGTTTGATTTGCAGCATCTCAAAATGAAGCAAACTTAATATTGTGTTGTGTAAATATATCAGCAAAAAACAAACAATTAAAAATGCTTGCAACGGATAGATATAGATATGCAGAGCAAATACTTCCTATTGAAAATGATATTAACTTTAATATTTCATTATTATCAAAAAATCTAAAAGATTTATTATCCTTTGAATTTAATGGAGATATTAATTTATATATATCTGACCACAAAATTATTTTCCAAATCGATAACAATATAATACAATCAAAAATAGTTGAACAAATATACCAAGATGTTTCTAAAATAATTCCAAAAGATTTTCCTTTTACATTAACAATTTCTAAAAAAGAAATTTCATCATTATTAAATAAAGCCAGTGTAATTATTAATGAAAACTATAATAAAATACGATTAACAATTAAAAATAATGTGTTAACACTATCTTCATCTCGTGATGAAATAGCTAATGTGGTACTTAAAACTAAGAATTTTATCTATAATGGCGATGAATTAAAATTATTATTAAATGGTAAATTTTTAAAAGATGCAATTTCGGTATTTGATGATGAAATTAATATTTACATTACTAAAGATCATATGAGATTAGTTGCTAAATCTGATTCAAACCCAAACAATATACAATTGTTTACACCGCAAAAAGGATTCTAATGGAAATAGAAATATATGGTGATTACATAAAGGTTAGTCAATTTTTGAAAAAAGTAGGAATTATTGATACGGGTGGTAAAACAAAATTCTTTATTAAAACTCACAAAATTTTAATAAACAACAAAGAAATTGAGGGTAGAAATTCAAAAATTAAGGTTGGAGATATTGTTTGAATAGATGATAATGTTTATAAAATCGTTTTTTTAAAAAACAAAGTTAATGAATAAAATAAAAAATAATATACAATATAGAAATATTATTGAGATTAAGGAGTGAAATCATATGCCAGGAAGAGATCAACTAACAGGACAAAAAGCACTTAGCGGAAATAAAAGATCACATGCATTAAATGCTACAAAAAGAACATTTGATCTTAATCTTCAAAAAGTTACAATAAATGATAATGGTTCAAATAAAACCATTCGTGTAACAGCTAAAAATGCTAGAACCTTAAAAAAATATGGTTTAGTAAAATAATTTTTATTAAAAAGCCGCAAGAGTGGCTTTTTATTTTAGATAGCACAAAGGAGATAAAATGAACTTATATATTTTTGCAGAATATGAAGAAATAGAATTATTGGATAGAAATGCAAATATTAAATTCATCAAAGAAGAAACAATAGATAATGAATTTAAAAAAATTCAAAAAATTACTTTTTATAAGTATAAAAATAAAAAATTTGCGGTTGCAATATCTGGTGTAGGAAAAGTTAATTCATCACTTTTTTTATGTTATTTATTAAGTAAATATAAATTTAAAAATGTAATAAACATAGGTCCTGCCGGAAGCAATGAACGTGAAAAAATTGCAAATTCATTCCTAATTGAAAAAGCATATTATGGTGATGTTGACTTAACCTCACTTCCTAATTATGAAATTGGTATGTTACCAAATTTAAAAAAATACTTTTACACAAGCAATAATTTAAATAAAATCATTAACAAAAAATTAAATTTAGATTTTAGAGTGATAGCAACGCAAGATAAGTTTAATACTAATTACCAAGGTGATTTAAAGTCAAAAAGTTTATATGATATGGAATGTGCTTCTTTTGCACATACAGCATTGTTTTTTAACATACCTTTTTCAGCAATAAAAGTTATTTCTGATAATTCTAATTTGTCACAATACAAAAACAATAATTTAATTTGAAAAAGTAAAATTTATAACATATTTTTAAACTTAATAGGAGAACTATAACAATGAAAAAATATATAGATATTCATACACATCCTTTTGAAGAATATTACCAAGATCCTTTAAAAGTAGTAAATGAATGACATAACAATAATATTGATTTTATGTTTGTAAATGGCACAAATAAAGAAGATTGTGTTGAACTAATGAAACTATGTAAAAAAGAAAAATTTTTATATCCAATAATAGGAATTCATCCAACTGAATCAAAAGGAAAAAATGATGGTGAATTCTTAAAATCTATTATTAACAAAGAAGTAATTGGAATAGGTGAAATTGGATTAGATTATCATTATGAAGATTCTCCTTCAAAAGAAATTCAAATGGAAGGTTTTATTTCACAATTGAATGTTGCATTAGAATACAACCTTGTTCCAGTTTTACATATACGAGACGCATTAGAAGACGCATATAATATAATTACTAATGATAAATATAAAAAAATGAATATAGTATTTCATTCGTATAGTGGAGATGTAGAATTTACAAAAAAATGTTTATCTCATGACAATTTATATTTTTCGTTTTCCGGTGTCGTGACATTTAAAAATGCAAAAAAAATACAAGATTCTCTTTGTTTAATTCCTATTGACAGAATTTTTTGTGAAACTGATTCTCCATATTTAGCGCCTGTTCCTATGAGAGGGAAACCAAACATTAGTCCATATGTTGAATACACATACAAATATATTTCAAATCTCAAAAATATTGATGAAACAAAATTAATATTACAAATAAGAGAAAATATAAAAAAAGTATTTAAAATTTAATTATGGAAAATATAAAAGCTAAAAAATCACTTGGACAAAATTTTTTAATAAATGATCACGTTGTGGAAAAAATATTAAATGCAATTGATTATTCAAAATATGAGAATATATTGGAAATTGGTCCAGGGTACGGAGCATTAACAAAATCAATAGTTAAAAAATGTAAGAAACTTATAGCTTATGAAATCGATTTAGATCTTGTTGAATATTTAACAAAATTAAAAGTAAAAAATTTGGAAATAATTAACGATAATTTCTTAAATGCAGATTTGACAAAATATAAAGATTTAGTAGTGTTTGGTAATATTCCTTACAATATAACAACAGATATAATTTTTAAATTAATTACAAATAGTAAAAATATTAGATATGCAATACTAATGATGCAAAAAGAAGTTGCGGATAGAATTTTATCACCAATAAAATGTAAAACATATGGTAAGCTAACTTTAAGTGTATCTTATGTAGCAAATTCAAAAAAAATTATTGATGTTCACCCTAATGATTTCAACCCAAAACCAAAAGTAAATTCAACTGTTATAATTCTAGATTTCAATAAAAATTATGAGTATGATTTATTCTCATTTTTATCTTTTATAAAGGTTATTTTTCAATTTAAGAGAAAAACATTATGAAATAACTTATCTACAAAATATAATAAAAATGTTCTAGAAAATGTATTTAAAATTTTAAATCTTAATATGCAAATTAGATCTGAAGAATTAACATTAGAAATGATTAAACAAATTTACGCTAAACTTAATTTTTAATATAAGCATTAATTTAAAATAAGAACAAAAAATATGCATTTTATATTATGCATATTTTTAAGTATATTTTATCCAAGCTTAATCATATGTTTTAAAGTTCTAACATATTGATTCACAAAAGAACTTTCATTGTCATATCATGAATATACTTTATACAAGTTTTTGCCATCAACACTTAGAACTGACGTCATTTTTGCATCAAATATAGACCCAGCGGTTGCACCTATAATGTCACTTGATACTATTTCATCTTCTGTATAAAATAATGATTCAGATGAAGCTTTTTTCATTGCTTTATTTATTTCCTCAACAGTAGGGTTCTTTTTTAATTCGACACTAACATCAATAATTGAACCAGTTATTGTTGGAACACGTAAGGCAATTCCATTCATTTTTCCATTTAATGCAGGTATAACTTTTCCTATTGACTTAGCAGCTCCAGTAGTAGTAGGTATCATATTTGCAGCAGCTGCTCTTGCTCTTCTTAAATCAGAATGAGGTGCATCTTGTAGTCTTTGATCAGCGGTATATGAATGAATTGTTGTCATAAAAGCCTTTTCAACACCAAAGTTATTTTCTAATACATTCATAACGGGTGCTAAGCAATTTGTTGTACATGAAGCACCAGAAACCACTTTATCATCTTTTGTTAAAATGTTGTGATTTACAGAATATACGATTGTTTTAACATCTCCACTTTTTGCAGGTGCTGTAATTAAAACTTTTTTTGCTCCAGCATCAATATGTTTTGACGCTCCTTCTAATGTTACAAATCTTCCTGTTCCTTCAACCACTAAATCAACATTATATTTTTTTCATGGTAATGATGATGGATCTTTTTCAGCAAAAATAGGGAATTCCTTTCCATCAACAATTATTGATGAATCAGTAAATGAAATATTATTTTTCATTTGCCCATGCGCTGTATCATATTTTAATAAATGAGCTAAAGTTTTTGCATCGGTTAAATCATTAATAGCAACAACTTCAACATCTTTATCATTAAAAATTTCTCTAAATACTAAACGGCCTATTCTTCCAAATCCGTTTATAGCTATTCTAGATTTTGCCATATATTTTCTCCTTATTATTTATTGTATTTTTAATCATAATTTATAACTTAATTATTATATTATTTTTTTATTTTAATTTTGTTCCAATAATCAATCTATAACATTAATAACTTCTATCCCTTGTTCATTATATTTTTCTATTTCATCATTTGTAATAATACATTTAGGATAATTATCATTAATACTTAATAATGATTTAAATTGCTCCTTATATAAACGTTCATTATTTTTTATTGAATCTATTATTTGATAATATTTAACTTCATTATTCTTTATTGCAACAAAGCTTATTTCTGTTCAATTTATAGTTCCAACATAAACATTATAATTATGTTTCAATAATTCTAAGCAAACAATATTTTCTAATAAATAACTATTTGATAAAGGATTTTTAGAATATAAGAAATTCTTAATTCCCAAATCAGAAGCATAATATTTATTTCCTGACGATAGTATCTTTTTAAATTTCGGATCATATCTTTTGACTTCATAAACTATAAAGGCATTAAGAATAAATTTTATATAGTTATCCGCAGTGTGTGAGGATATTCTATTACCAGTTGCATTCAATGCATTTGTTATTTTATTATCTGTTGTTATAACACCAATATTTTCATAAAAATATTCAATAATCTTTTTTAGAATAATAGTACTAGATACTTTAGAATATTCAACGATATCATTTAAGATAATTGAGTTTATCAAATCCTCTAATTTAATTTTAATTTCATCTTTATTATTATTGTTTAATAAAGCGGGGAATGAACCATATTGTATAAATTTTTTATATAAATCTTTTTTTGTCTTTTTATCTTTTAAATAAAAATTGTAATATTCAGAAAATGATAATGGATATATTTTAAGCTCTGATACATTTTCATCACTAATTTCGTTAATTATTTTTGACAAAATCATTTTGCTATTTAATCCTGAAATATAAAAATCCATGTGTAAATTATTGTTCTCATTAAATAATATACTTATCACTTTTTCAAACTCGTAAACTAAATTAATTTCATCCAAAAATAAATATTTTTTATCTTCAATGTTTTGAATTTTTGACTTAATATAAGAAATAATTTCATTTTTAGAAGTTAAATCAATATTGGCTACATTCTTGAAATTTATTTTTATAATATTATTTTCAGGAATACCATTGTTTACTAAACTATTAATAAATAAATCCATTATTGTTGATTTGCCAGATCTTTTAATACCAGTTAATACTTTAATTCTATTGTTATTTTTCAATTCATTAAGTTTATTGACATAAAATTCTCTATTAATTACTGCCATTCTTTTTTTCTCCTTTCTTATTTAAATATAATAATTTTATTATTTAATTGCAATATATTTCAAAAAAAATAATAAAAAAAAATACTTTGCAATTAAATACAAAATATTTTTACACTATTTTTCAAGTATTTCAAATAATTTAGCTAAACCTGCCTTTTTAAATTTAGGTCCTACTAACGAAGCATTGTTCCTTATTTCCTTTAATCCATTCCCCATGCAAATAAAGGCACCTAGATAATTTATTGTTTCACTATCATTCCCAGAGTCACCAATATGAACTGCTTTAGAAGTAGGTATATTTAATAACTTACAGATATATGAATCGCCTTTTCCTTTTGTTGCATTAAAATTTGTAATTTCAAGTGCATATCCTTTTGACACTATTTGTACAGCAATATTTATGAACTCTTTTAATAAAATGTTTTTTAATTCTTTTATACCTTTTTTAGTTTTCCCAAATGTTAATATCTTTGTGCAATTTGTTATTTGATTTTTTTCATCATATGATCTTTTTTCATATTTTCTAGCTCAAATGCTAATGAATTTTAATTTTGCTTTTGAACCATAAATTACGTTACCACTATTAAATATATAGAGCATTTTTTCATTCTCAAGTAATTTAATAATTTGAACAGCGTCATCTTTTTGTATTTCATACTTAACTAATATATTATTATTAGCATCAACAATAACTCCGCCATTTTGGCATATTGCATAAGGACTATTTGTTTCTTTTAACAAATCCATAACAAATGCAGAATTAGACCTTCCTGTTGAAAAAACAACAGGCTTAGTTTTATTTATCTTTTTTATCGCTTCAACATTTTTCCGACTAATTTTAGATTTAGATTTAGGTAAGTCTAACGTAGTTCCGTCTAAATCTATAAAATATATTTGAGGTTTAAAATCCATATTTCCCACTTATTGTTTTGATTATATTATCGATATAATTTAATATATTATAAATAAAAAACATTTCTATTGTGAAATGTAATTTATTGTTTAATTTTAAAAGTTTTTTAGAATTTCTTCCATTGGTAAATATCCAGAAGAAGTATTAACTAATTTTCCATCTTTATAATAGAATAGTGAAGGTATACCTGTAACATTCATTTCTCTTGCAAAATCAATATTCTTGTCAACATCGAAATCAAATACATTGATATCAGTATATCTATTTGCTAACATTTGAAGTTCAGGACCAATCATTTGACATGGAGGACATCAAGTAGCTCTAAAAGCTAAAATTGCTTTGCCTTCTAAATGTCTATCTTTTAATTCTGATTTAGTTATTCTTTCCAACATTTCATTTCCTTTATTTTATTTTTGTTATTTATAATAATTTTAATATGCTTTTGCAAATATTACAATTCTTTTTGTTTTTTTGTTTGTATAAAAACATTTATCGCCAGAAATATTAATAGGGGTTTTGAATGGGCAACATCTTGTAGAAGCTCCAGTCTCTTCTTTTATTTTTACCTCATCTTGGTCTGTTCCTGCAAACAAAGTAATTACTCATTTCCCTTCGGATATTAGTTTTTTAAATTCATTATAATTACTTGCTATTGAAAAATTATTATTTAATCTAGTAAGAGCATTATTATATAAATTATTTTGAATTTCTTCTAATATTTTTTGTGTTTCAAAAAATACATTTTCAATTTTAATGGTTATTTTTTCCAATGTGTCTCGACGAACAAATATAACTTGGTTATTTTTTACATCATTAGGGCCAATTTCTATTCTTAATGGTGTACCATGAATTTCACTATTAGCCGCTTTGAATCCAGGGTTTTTATCACTTTTATCGATGCTAACTCTAAATTCTTTAGTTAAAACATTATATATATCATTAGAAATTTTGCTCACAAGGCTATCTTTTTTAGAAAATAATTCTAATATATCAATTTGGACAGGAGCAATTCTAGGAGGAATTATAATTCCATGGTCATCACCATGTGTCATAATCAAAGCACCTATTAATCTAGTAGTTGTTCCTCAACTAGTACCATATGGATTAACTAATTTATTTTCCTCATTTTTATAAGTAACATTAAATGCTTTTGTAAAGTTTTGGCCCAAATAATGGCTAGTACCTGCTTGCAAAGCTTTTCCATCTTTCATCATTGCTTCAATAGTATAAGTGTCAACTGCACCAGAAAATTTTTCGTGTTCAGTTTTTTGACCTTCAACAATAGGAATAGCTAAATATTCTTTTAAAAAGTTTTTATAAATATATAAAATTTCTAAAGTTAATTTTCTTGCTTCTTCCTCAGTCTTATGAATTGTATGTCCCTCTTGTCACAAAAATTCTCTAGTCCTTAAGAAAGGGTTAGTAGTTTTCTCCCAACGAACAACGTTTGCTCATTGATTGAAAATCAATGGTAGTTCATTATATAAATTTAATTCATTTTTAAAAAACTCACCAAATAAAGTTTCGCTTGTAGGACGCACATAAAATTTTTCACTTAATTTCTTTCCGCCAATTTCTGTTATAGTTGCAAGTTCAGGATTAAACCCTTGAACATGTTCTTTTTCTTTTTGAAGTAATGATTCAGGTATTAATAATGGTAAATAAACGTTTTTAACATTTTTTGTTTTAAACATTTTATCTAATGTATTTCTAATATTTTCTCAAATAGCAAAAGACAATGGTTTGAATATTATTGATCCTTTAGAAGAACCATAACTCATTAAGTCACCATTTTTTATAACATCAGTATATCAAGAAGCAAAATCTTCTTTTTGTAAAGTAATTTTTTCAATTTTTTTCATTTTCAAATTAATAAGCAATTGCTAAAATAGGTTTAGCATTTCAATTTTCTTTTAGTATTTTTTTATACTCTAAATATTCTTCTTTGGTTTTTAACATTTTTATTTTAAATAAATATTTAAATGTAAACATTAATAGTGGACTAATAGAAATTAAGAAAGCAACCAAAATTATGTCAATTAAAATTGCTTTAGTTCAAATTAAAGTATGTGAAAAACCTTTATAAGGGTTTTCAGAAAATAATGGTTTAGCAAAATGAAGAAAATCATATAAAAATGTAGTTGCAGCATTTCCTGCTTCCATTCTTTTTAAATATATTTGGTCAGATGTAAGACCAGGTTCAGGTTTATAACCATTAAATGCTTTAACAAATAATGTAGTATACATTACAAAATAAAAGAATATATATCCGGCAACATAAAAAGTTGATCATGCAATATCTCTTTTTCACATTATTAAATCATTTTTTGCAAATAGAAACCCTACAAAGGCAAAAATTGGCATTATTAAATGAGATAAATAAACATGAAAGTAATTATATCATTTAAGACGACCAGTAAATCTTTCTGTTAATCTATATGAAACAAAACCTCAATATAAAATTACCCCGAATACTAAGTATGTAAAAGCAAAATTTAAAAATCTTCTTGCTGATAATTGATATTTTTTATTCAATGCATAATTAATTAATGAAACAGATGCTAATAAATTAATATGTACAGTTAAATAAGTAAAACGCATTAAAAATTGTCAAATAAATTTATCTTTAAATATTGCTCATTCTTCTTTTGTTTTCTTATGTTTAAATAATAAACTTTGACCATTATTAAAATCATATGTATCATAAAAAATTAAATCGTTTATTAAAGAACCAACTAAAAAAGTAAGTAAAACAATGCCAATAATTAAAGCAACTATTTTATTTGGTGTCATTTTTAATGATTCTTTAGCGTTTTGATCGCTAACTATTTTTTGTTTTTGTATATCCATAATTAAATTAACTCCTCAAATATGTCTTCTCCAGTTTCAACGATTGGAACTCCAAAATTACGTGCTACAATATTTCCTGCAGTTCCTAATCCTTTAAGTGGTCTAGCAAATACTTTAGGTTTTTTAAATGATTTTGAAAATATTGTTAACGGTAGCGCTTCACGTGTATGATCTTGGCCTGGCATTGTTGGATCATTACCATGATCAGAAGTCATAATTAATAAATCATCATCACGCATCGCATTAATAAGTTTCCCTAATTTAATGTCAAGTCTTGATATATTTTCGCTATAACCAATTGGATTTCTTCGATGTCCATAATGACTGTCAAATTGTACCAAATTAACAAAAATAAATTGATTTTCTGAATTAGATGAAGCTATATTAATTGCTACATCCATATTTTCATCATCTGAAGCAGGACCATAAACAGTATTTATTCCAACACCGCTAAAAATATCTTTTATTTTTCCAACGGCAACAACATCAACTCCTTTTGTTTTAAGGTCTTCTAAAATAACATGTGAAGTTGGTTTATTTGCAAAATCATGGCGGTTAAATGTTCTTATAAATTTATCATTTTCAAATACAAAAGGTCTCGATATAACTCTAGCAACATTTCATTCAGGTCTAGATGAACAAATTTCTCTAGCCTTTTTAGCATATTCATTAAGTTTTTCAACACCTAAAGTTTTTTCATCACCACATATTTGCATAGTTGAATCAGGTGAAGTATAAACAATCATATCTCCTGTTTTAATATGTTGTTGTCCTAATTCTTCTAAAATAACAGTTCCTGATTCATGACGATTCCCAATAATTTTTCTTCCATCAAAAGCTTTTGAAATTTCTTTTAATAAATCTTCAGGAAATCCTTTTTCAATAAATTGAGGACTTGGAACTTTAGTATATACTCCCATCATTTCCCAATGTCCAGTAAGAGTATCTTTGCCATTTGACATTTCGTAAATTTTTCCAACATATGCTAATGGATGTTTATTTCTTGCAACATGTCCAGCCATTTTTGCGACTTCAGTAATTCCTAATTTTTGTCAATTTGGAATATTTAATGGTAAAACTTCTGAAGCATGTAAAAAACTATTAGCACCTTTATCCCCAAACTCTTCTTGTCTAGGTTCAGGACCAATACCGAGCCCATCAGTTACAATAAAAAATATTCTTCTAAATTTTGGCATTTAAATCCTTTCTTCTTTTATTTTTTTAATCATTAAATAAATATAAATTAATGGTTATATATTACATTTATATATTACCATTTTTTAAAAATTAAGATAATTAAAGACAAAAATATCTAATAAATTTGTTTATAAAATTACTTTTTTATAGATTGAATTACATGGGTTATTCATTAATAAACACATTTTGATATAATTTTAATTAAGATTAATAAAAAAAGGAATAAGGAGAAATATTATAATGAATAAAAATTCTATTTTAAAAAGTGGGTCTATTTTGGCTTTTGTTTTGCCTATTTCTTTAATATCGATGCAAATAAAACCTAACATTTTAAATACAAAATATAAGTTAGCTATTAATAAAACTAAAAAAACCATAAATAGGTTTTTCAAAATACAAGAAAAATTCAATTATATTAAGGAAATAAATAACAATTATTTATATATACAATTTACCTTATATTATGCAGTAGTTGACAAAAATAATTTCGAAATTATTGAAATAAAAAGGGGATTTCATAAAAGTAATGAAAATTTAATATATTCTTTCCCAAATTTTAATGAAAAAAATCAAAACAAAATTTCTACGTATAGTAAAAATAAATATTCACCAATTGATGAAGATAAGTTAGATACATTACCAAATATATCTAATTTGGTGAAAGATGCATGATGATGAGCATCAAGGAACACTTTACAAAAAGTTGGATATACAGATCAAGATGATTTATTTGATAAATATGATAATTCTGGTTTATGCGAATATATTGCAATATCTAACATACTTTTATATAATCATTTATTTAAGAATAGTAATATATTCACTAATGAAGAATTTAATGAATATTTTGAATATAATAATTATAATAATTCTTTAATTAATGCCTCGCCAACCTTTAAATATTATCAATATAATGAACCAAACAAATCATTAGTTGCAAATTTATGAAGATTGAACAAAAGATGAGTAAATTTTTATGCATATTCATCGTATAAATATCCAATAAATAAATTTATTAAAAATAAAGAGGCTTTCAATACATATGAATATGATTATAAGGGAGGCGCGTATTATTGAAAAACTACTCAAAATATTAACAACAACAATCCTGTTATAGTTAGCACAACAAAAACTATGCATTCTTTTGTTATTTATGGATATGATGAGGACACAAAAATGGTGTTATTAAATTGATTATGAGGAGATAATGATTCAATAGTATTAGTAAATTATTGAAAATTAGCAGCAGCTGGTTCTGCATTAAAAATTATGTTTACTATGAGACCAAAAAGTAATAGTAATTTATATACAAATAAATTATTTAAATATAATGGTGAAATGTATACTGGTGAAGAAATTAGAAAATTGTTAAATGAATAATAAAAAGACTATTCTATATTTTTTACCATATTTAACATTCTTAATTTTCTTTTCAATATATTTATTATCTCTTTCAATATATATAAAATTAACTAAAATAATTAATCCAAATGCTATATTTTCTGAGTTGAATCAAGTTTTCTTATTAAATCCATCATATGTAACGCAATTATTATTAGTTATATTATGTCTTTCATTGTTAATAAACTCTTATTTTGTTAAAAGACATTTTTATAAAAAAAATATACTTTTAAACAACATTGAAGTTAAAAAAATTATTCTATTTATCTTTATTTTTACTTTTTCAATATTATTAATAACTTTTTTTGTAAATATTTTAATAATATTTATAAATCAAAATTATTATTATGAATCTTATGGGAAATCAAAAAAAATTATTAATGTTTATCTTAAAAATACAAAAATATTAGAATATTTATTTGTTTTTCTAGTTAGAAACACATATTGGTTTTTAATTACATATTTATTAATTAGATTTACAAACACTATTAAAAAAATATTTTTATTTTCCTTATTATTAATTTTTATATATCTAATTTCTTTAACTTTTGGGATTGTGTTATACAACATAGTCCATGATGTGAAAACAAACTATTTAATTATTATGATAATTTCATCATTATTCCCGGAAAGTATTAACACTTTATATAATTTTAATTTTATCGCAGGCACGGTTTCAAATATAGCAAAAAATTTATTTATTATTAACCTAATTTATTTCCCTTCATTTATTATATTTTTGGTTATTATACTTAAAACAAAGTGACAAAAATTTTCCATAAATAAACTAAAAAAATCAAATTAAATCAATAGTTAAAAATTATATGTTGCTAGCATCATATAGATGCTATTTTTTTAAATTATCTAAATTAAATAAATTAGTTTAAAATTAATATAAAAAAATTACAACTTATTTAATAAGGAATATTATGAAATTAATACAAGTAGAAGCGCATGGATTTAAATCATTTGCTGATAAAGTGGCTTTAAAATTTGATGGTGGAGTTTGTGCTATTATTGGGCCAAACGGTTCAGGTAAATCAAATATTAATGATGCTATTCGTTGAGTTTTAGGTGAATCTTCATCAAAAGCATTACGTGGAGATAATATGGAAGATGTTATCTTTGCAGGTTCAAAAACTGAAAAAGAAATGAACCGTGCTGAAGTTACATTAACATTTGACAATCGCGATAGAGCTGTTTCAATAGACCAAGACTTTTTCACTATTTCTCGTGTTTTAAACCGTGGAAAAAGTGAAAATGAATATTACATTAATGGTGAACTTGCTAGACTTAAAGATATTAAAGAAATTTCAATGGAAAGTGGAATCTCTAAGTCTTCTCTAGCTATTATTGGACAAGGAACAATTTCAGATATAGCTGAAGCAACACCTGAAAGAAGACGTGAAATATTTGAAGAAGCATCTGGGACTTCAATGTATCGTGTGCGTAAAATTGAAGCACAAAGAAAATTGGAAAGAACCGAAGAAGCTTTATCACAAATTACAGTTTTGGTTCAAGAATTAGAAAAACAACTAAAGCCTTTACAAAGACAAGCAGAAAAAGCAAAAATTTTCAAAGAAAAAACTGAACAATTAAAAGATGTTGAAGTTGCTTTATTAGTTCATGATTTTATTTATTTTTCAGACCAATTAAAAATTTTAGAAGAAGAAGCTAAGGACTATGCTATTGCTAAAGATGATCTAGAAGCAAGACTAGAATCATATAATGCATCAATAAAACAAAAAACTGAAATAATTAATGAACTTGAAAAACTAATTCAAGAATTACAAAAAGAATTAGATGAAACTAATACAAATATTTCCTCAATGGAAATAAGAAGTGCAAAAGAAGCAAAACACCGTGAAATGGTTTTAAGTGGTGATATCAAAGTAAGTACTGAAGCACAAATTGATACTTTAAAAGAAGTACTTTCAGAACTTAATGAAAAAATATCTGCTTTTAAAAATTTTATTAAAACTAAAAGTGATGAATTAAAGAATCTTGAAGATTTAACAATAAAATTAAACACTGAAATTAATGAATCAAGCCGTCAATGTTCAATTGAAATTGATAAATTAAACAAAGTAAAATCAAAAATTGATGTTATAAAAGATGTTAGAGATAATAAAACTTCATTAGCTAAAGGTACAAAAAACATAACCGAAAATGCCCACTTATTTAAAGGCTATAAAGCATTAGTTAGTCAAATAATTGAGGTTGAACCTAAATTTGCACGTGCAATTGAAACCATTTTAGCATCAGCAATGCAACATATTGTTGTTGATACTTCTGAAACAGCTGTTGATGCAATTAACTTTTTAAAACAAAACAATGGGGGACGTGCTACCTTTATTCCTTTAGCATCAATTAGACCTAAAATTGTTCAAGAACAACACATCGTTGTTGCTCAAGTACAAAAGGGATTTTTAGGAGTTGCCGCTGAACTTGTTACTGTTGATCGTGAATACGACATTTTAAAGAAATTCTTATTAGGAAATATATTAATATGTGACACTATTGAAAATGCATCCAAATTAGCTAACTTACTTGAAAAAAGATATATGGTTGTTTCACTAGATGGAGACACTGTTAAAGTTGGCGGTATTATGTCTGGTGGACAAGTTAGCCAAACAGTTTCGATTTTTGGATTAGAAGATCAACTAAAAGAATTAGAAGCACTTATTCCTCCTTTAGAAAACAACATTGCTTTACTAAGAGAAAAAATTGCTAAATTAGAATATGAAAAACAAAGCAAAATTTCTTTGAGCACTAATTATTCATTAGAAAAAGCATCATATGAAAGTAAACTAAAAGAAGCAATTGAGGAATTTGACCGCTTGTCAATTCAATATCAACAATTAACAAATGAAAAATTAGAACTAGAAGCAAATGTTGATTTTGCAAAAGAAATTTCAAATTTAATTACGAAACGTTCTGATTTATCAGCTAAATTAAAAACTCAAAATGAATTACTAAAATCATCAAGAGAACAATACTATGAAATAACATATAAGAAAAATGAAGCAGATGTTGCTTTAAAAGATTTACTTGTTGAAAATTCAAAAAAAATTGGTGATAAAGCACGTGCTGAAGCTACAATTGAAGGTGCAAAACGTAGATTATCTGAACAATACGGCATGCTTTTTGAAACAGCAAAACAATTTTATAATTCTGAAATTGATTTTGATGTTGCAAGAAAATTAGTTGATAATTTAAGACAAGATATTCGTGAACTTGGACATGTTAACCTTGAATCAATTGAACAACTTGCTGAAGTTGAAACAAGATATAACCAAGTTAAAACTCAAGAAGAACAAATTATTACTGCTAAAAAAACCATTGAAGATGCTATTGATGAAATGGACAAAATTATTGTTAACAAAATAACTCAAACAGTTGATTTAGTTAATAGCGAATTTAAATTTGTCTTTAGCAAAATGTTTGGTGGAGGTATGGCTGAAATTAGATATACAGATCCTGAAAATCTATTAGAATCTGGTATTGATGTTATCGCTCAACCTCCAGGAAAAGCAATAAAGAATTTAAAACTATTTTCAGGTGGAGAAAAAGCGCTTATTGCAATCTCACTTTTATTCTCAATACTTAAGGCAAAACCATTACCTTTATGTATTCTTGACGAAGTAGAAGCTGCTCTTGATGAAGCTAATGTTATTAGATTTGCAGAATTCTTACAAAATTTAAAGAAAGAAACACAATTTATTGTTATAACCCACCGTCAAGGTACAATGGAACGTGTTGACAAATTATATGGAGCAACAATGCAAAAACGTGGTGTTACTACATTCTTTAGCGTTAATTTAGCTGAAGCTAAAAAATTAATTGATAACGAGGAAACAAACTAGTGAAAAAAAATTCTAAAAAAATATTCCTTTCATTAGGTGCTATACTTCCGTTAATTATTTCAACACCATTACTTGCAGCGTCGTGTGAATCTTCACTTAAGTCTAAACTTAATCGTGTATTAAAGACAAATAAAAAATATCGTACTAAATTAGAACAAAAATTAAATATACCTTCAAAATTTGATTCTTTCAAGACAAGTATATTTAATGAACTTAACTCATTGCTACAAAATGTTAGTGATAAAAATAAACGTATTGACATCTATAAACATATAATTTCAAAAGTTGTTGAATCAAATAATAATTTATCTTCAATGTATGATAGTAATGAATAGCGAAACATCGCTATTTTTTTATTTTAAGAATAGGAAAAAACACAAATAACATGATACAAATTATTAAAAATAATATGTTATATTAATATATAATTAATCCAATTGCAAAATAATAATACGTTATCTTTGCCTTGATACTTACTATTTGTGTTGTATCCCGATACCTGGTTTCAGGTATCATTTTTTTATTAACTCAAATAATGAAAAACAAAAAATTAGACTCACATCATATAAGTCTAATCTTATAAATAGTCTATATACATTTCATGTTATTTTTAACAAACTATTTTTTGTTTTTATTATGTTTTCCTTCTTCAATCTCTGTTTCAAATTCCTCTTCATCAATAGAAATAGTTTTATCTGATTCTTTAATATAAGAAGTAAAATTTGACATATCTTCCATTTTAAATACATGCAAGCTAACTAGAGAACTAACAAATCAAGGTATTTGTTTTAATGCTTGAACGGCTTGAAATATTTGTACAATACTATTTAAAACTCTTGAAAAATAAAAACTATTTGATAATCAATGAAATCCATAATGTCTTAATATATTTCTAATTTCTTCATAAGCATCATGGTGATTTTCACCATATCCTTTTTTAAGTTCTGCTTTATTTAAATAAAAAACTAATCCATACATAATTTCCTCCTAAAAGAAAATATACTTAAATTATACCATTATGGTATATAGATAAAAAAATATAGAAATGAACTTAAAAAACATTAAAATGTTTTTTAATATCTGGATGTTTTTCTAACTCTTCTTTGAATTTCTTTTTAAGATTTGCATTTAAAATATTTAAATTAATTGTTTTACTTTCATCTTTATGTGACATGAAATCATATGAAATATCTTTAATTGATTCTGGTAAAGTTAAATCTTCAATATCATTTTGTGATAATGCGCCAGATTTAATTTTTTCAACTTTTTTAAAGTCAAAATTATTTAATTCATTATTTGCAAAAACAGCATTTTCTAAAGTTTTAATATTGTCGTTCAAAGTGACAGATGAAAGTAAATTATTAGCAAAAGCCTTATCTTTAATAACTAATTCACGTTTATCATCATCTAATTTTGGAAAAGTCAATGTTTTGATTCTATTTTGATTAAAAGCAGATTTATCAATTAATCTTAATCTTGAATTTTCTGGAATTTGAACTTCTTCTAAACCCAGTCCCTCAAAAGCAGATTTACCTATATATTCAATTGTTTTAGGTAATATCAATCTTTTAATATAAGTATCGCCTGAAAAAGTACCGGGTTTAATTTGATTAGATTTAGCATTTTGTAAATTTGATAACAAATCTCGTGAAAATGCTCCACTTTTAATATGGGTTATATTAGTATTACTTAAATCTAAAGTTTTGGTGTTTTTATCAAAATTATTTTTAATATATGTAGTTGCAAAAGTGTTCGCTTTTTCACCACCACATGAGCAAGATAAAGCTAATGAAGAAAAAGCAAATCCTGTTAAACTCAATAGTGAAGTATATAAAGCTATTTTTTTATTTCTATTTTTCATAATTTTCATAATTAAAAATAATAACATAAAACTAATAAATTAAATTAAGAAATGATAAGATGGAATTTTTATGCTTTGATTTATCAAAGTTTTATCAAAGTTTTCACAAATTTTTATCAATTTTTAACTTATTAAGCATTTACCTTTTAAAATGAAAATGTAAGGAGAAAAAATGACAAAAAAAGAACATTTAATTAAGTTAAATAACGAATTTGATTCAAATTTATTAATTAAGGATATAAAAAAATACAATAATGTAAAATCATATATAGATGAAGATGCAGATAATCCTAAAGTAAAATATTATCTTTTTGTCGTAAATGAGGATAATAAAATTGTTAGAGACAATAAAGGCGGAACTATGAAACAAAGTGAATTCCAAGAATTAGTAATAAATGAATTTAAAGAGCAAAAGAAGTTTAAAGAATTTGTAATAAACGAATTTAAAGAACAAAAGAAGTTTAAAGAATTTGTAATAAATGAATTTAAAGAACAAAAGAATTTTAAAGAATTTGTAATAAATGAATTTAAAGAACAAAAGAAGTTTAATGAACAACAACTTAAATTTAATGAATTTGTAACTCAACAATTTGCAGAACAAAGAAAATTTAATGAGTCATTTTCAAAGCGTTTAGATTCTATTGAAAACAGACTTACAAGATTAGAATCTTTTCATGAAACAGATATTAAGAATTATGATTTAAAAAAGAAATAAATTCTTCAAAAACTTAACATTAACGATATTAACTTCCAAAAACACAACATTATAATTAATCTTATATTGTTGTGTTTTCTTAAAAATTTCCAAAGTTTTATCAAAGTTTTCACAAATTTTTATCAATTTAGTCAATAAAAAACAATATTAATATAAAAATATAGTTATGACACTTGATTATTTACAAACAGACGAAAAAGATTGTGGACTAATTGTGCTAACAAGCTTTTTTAAGAAATATTATAGGAAAAAACTAAATATTAACATATTGAAATCCGAAGTAAACTATTCAGAAAATGGAATAAATATTTTTAGTTTGACAAATTTAGGTGAAAAAATAGGTTTAACTCTTGAAGCCTTACAAGGTGATTTTTCTTCCTTTTTATCATTAAATATAGATGAAGAAATAATTGCTTTAATACTAGATAACAATTATTACCATTATGTAATTATTGAAAATAAGGATGAAGAATATGTTTATTTACTTGATCCAGCAAAGGGAAAAATTAAACTAAAATTAAATGATTTTAAGAATAAATATTTAAACATAATAATAACAGTTAATAAAAATGGCAATATTGATGAAAAATATTTAATGCACGAAAAACTTGACCTATTTTCAAATAACATTTGGCCTATTATATTAATGTTAATTATGTCGTTCTTAGGACAAATTCTTTTATTTGGTTCAACATATTTTATTAAATATATTCTTGATGAAATAATTGCAAAGAATAATAATGAAAAAACATTATCAATTTTTTTGTTCTTTGGTTGAGTTTTTTTATTAAGGATAATAAATAATTATCTAAATTCTTTATTAGAACAAAAATTATCAAGAAAATTTCAATATGATTTATTAAATCTATTTTTCAAGAAAACAATACACGGAAAAAGTTTGTCACTTCAAAAAATAAATAAATCTGATTATATACAAAGACTTAATTCAATTGGTGAAATTTCATTATATTATACAAATGTAATAAACATATTATTTACTAATTCAATTTCATTATTAATAACAAGTATTTGTTTAGGAATTATTAATTGAAAATTATATATTCTTATTCTCGGCATATCTCTAACAAAATTTATCATAATTTTTTATTTTAAGAAAAACTTACATAACAAATATCCAAAATTAATTAATAATCAAATTGAAATAACAAACAAAAATTTTGAAATTTTTTTAAATAATATATATTCAAAAAATCCTGAATATCAAACTTTAAGCATTAATAAAATAAATGATTTATTAAATGCTCAAAAAGAATTGAATTTAAGCATTTTAAACACAACAAATTGAAATAAAACAACAATTACTTTTTTAAATGTTTTAGAACAAATACTAATAATGTATATTGGGGTTAACTTCTTTTTTAGTAAAAATTTATCGATAGGAAACTTGTTATTATTTAATTCATTAATAATGTATATAGACTTGCCAATTGAATCATTAACAAATTTTTTATTAAATTTTAAGATTATGAAACAAAACATTATTAGATTTGAGTTTGTTGTTTTTCTTGCTGAAGAAAACAAAAATGAAAGATATATTCAAAAAATATCGAACATCAAAATTAAGAATCTTTCTTTTAATTATGATGATAGAAAAATATTTGATAATATTAGTTTAGATTTAAACCAAAACATAATTATTGAAGGTAAAAATGGTGTTGGAAAATCAACATTTTTAAAATTATTGTATGGTTTATATGATGAATATCAAGGTAATATTTTGATTAATAATGAAGATGAATTAAAAATAATTAATTTAAATGATTTTCGCCAAAAAATTTATATAAATTCAAATAATATTTATTTTCCCAACCTAACAATTGTTGAATTCATAACACTAAAAAATGAAAAAGCATTAAATACATTAAAACATAACATAGAAAAATACAATTTAATTGAATTATTAATATATTTTAATCTATTTTTTGATACTAAAATTGAAGATGGAGGGATGAATTTATCTTCTGGACAACGACAATTAATAAACTTATTACAACTATTTTGCTTTAGCTATGATTTGATTCTTTTGGATGAAGCATTTGAAAATATAAGTATTAATGTTTTTACTAAACTAAAAGATGCGATTAAAGATTTTCAGTCTGAAGCACTTTTTATTGAAATTAGTCACTCAAAAAAATACATAAATAATGGAAAAATAATTAATTTTTAACCTTAAAAAATAGTACTAGTTTATAATTTTGCATATGAATCATTTAACATTCACTAATAAGAGTTTTCATCACTTTATATTCTTAAAAGAATATAGAGAAATATTAGATGAAACAATTAAGGAATTTGGTTTAGAAAAAAGCATTGAAGTTGATCTTCTTTTTGTTACTAAAAGCAAAATGAAAAAACTTAATAATTTTTATCGTAAAAAAAACTATACAACTGATGTGCTTAGTTTCCCGTTAAACTCAAAAATTGAACTTAATTTTTTAGAAGTTATACCCATTGGTCAAATAATAATATCCCCATGAAAAATTAAAAAACAAGCTAAAGAATTTAATCATTCTTTACGAAGGGAATTTTGTTACATATTTACACATGGAATAGCTCATTTATTAGGATTTGATCATCAAACCGAAGAAGAAACAAAAATAATGAATAATCATGTTGAAAATATAATGATAAAACTAAATATAAAAAGGAAATAAAATGAAAAAAATATGCACTGTTACATTAATTGGTAGACCAAATGTCGGTAAAAGTTCACTTCTAAATAAACTAATAAATTATGATTTATCAATAATTTCTAAACACGTTCAAACAACACGTGATCAAATTCGAGGAATATATAATGATAATCAATGCCAATTTATTTTTTTAGATACTCCTGGCATACATAAAGGTAAAAACTTATTATCTGAGAAACTTAATCAAAAATCATATCAGGCTTTAGAAGAATCGGATTTAGTTATGTTTTTATTTCCTGCTAATGAAGAAATTGGTAAAGGTGATAAATATATTTTGCATCGCATTAAAGATGCTCAAGTTAACAATGTTATTGGAATAATAACAAAAATAGACTTAATTAAAAATAAAGATATACTTGAAGAAAAAGTTAATCAATTAAAAGAATTGGGATTTAAAAGAATATTAGGGGTTGGGTTTGAACATGACCAAACATATAAAGATGTTATTAATGAAATCAAAAATTATGCATATGACGGCGAATGCTTATATGAAGAAGATGAATTCACAGATGTTCCAATGCGCTTTATAGCTAAAGAAATAATTAGAGAAAATGCACTTCAATATTTATATGATGAATTACCACATTCTATTGCGGTAGAAATTACAGAATTTATTGAGAGTGAAAAAGAACAAATTCCTTATAATATTCAAGCTATTTTATATGTTAAAAAGGAATCTCAAAAAGGAATATTAATTGGTAAAGGTGCACAAATGATTAAAAAAATTTCAATGAATGCACGCCAAAAAATGGAAAAAATATTTGATCACAAAGTATATTTAAATGTTAGTGTAAAAGTCAATGAAAATTGAGTAGATGATGAAACAAAAATAAAACAAATGGGGTATTAGTGAAAAAATCTTGAAAATTTGGAGCTCATAAAACTAGAATAATTTTACTGTCAATATTAACAGTATTTTTATTTTTTATCTTTGCGCTTATTTTAGCAATCAAAATAGTTAATCCATATAAAGTAAGTATTTATAATTATGAATCTTACTTAAGTAGAAATGTTATCCAAAAAATTAAAACAAAATATTCATATCATACTTTTGGTGAAATCAATGAATTCACAAAAGCAATTAACTCAAATAAAGCAGTTGCAGGAGTTGGTTCTGATCATCAAATCGCTCAACTTGTTATCGAAGGAAAATTAAGAAAAGTTAATCTTGAAAAAGTATTCGGTAAAGAATATGACAAAACCAAATATCGAACTTACAAAGATTATGTTTACCATTTTTATGAAGATATACTTCAAAAGCATTTGGATGAATTTCACAAAAAAATTATCGATGAAATAAAAAAAATAAATCCTGAAAATAAGATACAGTTTGGTTCAGGACTAAATAGCAAAAAATTAGCAATGCCTTATCTTGTTGATGAAGATGGCAAAAGATGAGATCCTAAAGGGACAAAAAAACCTATCGCATTTGAAGTTGATTCAGACTTGAGTAAACCAGATTATTTCTATGAATTTTTAGTTCCTTATTTATTACAAGATAAAGTCATTGCTTATAATACAAATAAAAAGTATCGCCCTCATCTAACAAATATAGATACAATAGACATGAAAAATAAAGAAAACTGACTTGATATAATGAAAGAATTAATTAATAAAATTCATAATTATAAAAAAGTTAATTGAACAAATTCTTTCCTAGATAATACTATGATTGGACAATTCTATGCACAGGAACAAGGATTAAAACAATATATTGATAAAAATAATAAAGTTAGTCCATTAACTCTTGAAAATTATCGTGAAATAATTGATTATTTTATTGAATTTGTTGAAAAAGCAACTGGAAAAAGTATTAAAGATCCAAATTATAATAAATTGGTTACTGATGGACTTGAACTTGTTAATGATATCATTGAACCTAAACCAACTAAACCCGATATATCAATTATGTATAACGGCGATGCATTAGATTCATATTATGCTAACGATAATTTTGGAGTTTTGAATAAACCGCAAATTAAATATAAAAGACCAAAAAATAATTATTTGCTTTTAGATGCTTGAATTGTTTCGAATAATGTAAGTGATAAAGAAACTGATAGACTTATGGATTTCTTTAACAAATATGTATTTCATGGATATAACTGAGAAAAAGAAAAATTCATTTTAAAATATTTTAAAAAGGTTTATGAAAACTTAATGACAAATGATCACTCATTAAAACAAGAATATCTAAAACATCTATTTGAAAATAATGATGTTAATAAACCAAAGAATATTCAAAATATTGATAAAACCTTTTTTAATAAATATTACGATACTTTTAAAGATTCATTTAATTTTGCACCAACTGTTGAAAGTTTTGATGCAGTTAACTATACAACAGGATTTAAGCTATTAAACCAATTTTTACGTGAACATTACTTTTTAAAAGATGATTTAACTCATGATGAAACAGCTCGCGATATATTTACTATATCAAATGATCCAACTAAAATAATTCATCAAAGTTATCAGCCAATTAATTTAAAATTAAGAACTGCAATTAATGATTATTACTTCAGCAAAACTAAATCATAAGGAATAATAATGGATAAAAAAAACAACAAACAAATTGAACAACCAATAATCGAACTTGTAAACATAGTTAAAGAATTTGATGATAAATTAGTTTTAGACGATGTTAATTTAACCATCAAAAAAGGTGAATTTATTACTCTATTAGGCCCTTCAGGGTCTGGAAAAACAACGATTTTGCGTATTATCGGGGGATTTGAATGAGTTACACGTGGTGAAGTTAAATTTAATGGAAAAGACATTAAAGATTTAAGCCCTCATAAACGCGACGTTTCAACTATCTTTCAAGACTATGCTTTATTTCCGCATTTAAACGTAGAAAATAATATTAAATATGGTTTGCGTTTGAAACGTATTCCTCTTGAAAATATTCCTAAGAAGTTTTATTCAAACTTAGCTGCGAAGCAAAAAATATGAAACAAAAAAGCAAGTCAAAAAATGAAAAAACTTGATATGCAAATGAATCAATATACTAACATTATCAAAAAGGAAAAACTTCCAGAAAGTAAACGTGAAAAATATCAAAGTTTAATTGATAATATGGATTTTAAATACTCATATTGAGAAAATTATTCAGACCTAAAAACTGAAGCGTATGAAAAAAGATATTTAACTCGCCCTATTTCAAATACAGAAATGGATATTGAAGTTAAAAATATTATGAATTTGGTTGGTTTAACTGGAAACGAAAAGAAAAATGTTAATTATTTATCTGGAGGAATGAAACAACGTGTTGCACTTGCAAGATCATTAGTGATTGAACCTGAAATATTATTATTGGATGAACCATTAAGTGCACTAGATGCTAAGATACGGGAAAAAATGCAAAGATTACTTCGTGATATTCAACAAAAACTAAAACTAACATTTATTTTTGTTACACATGATCGTAATGAAGCATTACAATTAAGTGACCGTATAGCCATTATTAGAGATGGAAAAGTTGAACAATTTACTGATCCTAAGCAACTATATGATTATCCAGTTAATAAATGAGTAGCTAACTTTATTGGTGATTCCAACTTTTTCGATGCAGTATTTTTGAAAGCAAATAAAGTTAAATTTTTAGGCAAAACATTTGATACTATTCATACTGAATTTAAAGAAAATGAAGAAGTTGACGCTTTAATTAGGCCTGAAGATATAAACATAACTAAATTTGCTTCTAAAGCCAAACTTAAAGGAACTATTACTAAATCAACTTATGGTGGTAGTTATTATAACTACGACGTAAACGTAAATGGTAAGAATATCTTGATAGAAACACCTTACAAATATGATGAAGGCCAAGAAATATTTTTAGACTGAGATTTAGATTCTATTCACTTAATGAAAAAAGATTTAAAATACGAAAAGGCCGATAATGACATTAAATAATAAAGTAAAGCTTAAAAATAAATCATCATTTAAAAAAATAGAATCTGCCCCTAAATGACAAATTAGTTTAATTATCCCTTATTTACTATTCTCACTTATTTTTATCATTTTACCTATGATATTAATTTTCATTTATGCTTTCAAGCCAATTCAAGGCCAAGCAAAATTTGAAAATTGAGAAATAATCGGAAAAAGTCAAACTTGAAAAATCATGTTTCGCTCAATTTGAACTGGACTTGTTGCAGCTTTTATATCTTTTTTAATTGGATTCCCATATGCTTATATATTATCTAAGAGCAAAACTCTTATTAAAATATTGGGTCTCTCTTTAATATTAAGCCCAATGGCAATATTTACTATTTCAAAAGCATTAGCAGTTCGAGGTTTATTTTCAGCTATATTCGATGAAAACGGACTTAATAATTATGCATTTATGATTTTTGGAATGGTTTATCTTTACTTACCATTTATGGTAATGCCACTATATCAAATTTTAAAGGATATGCCAAAAAATATTATTGAAGCCAGCCAAGATTTAGGATATTCAAAATTTAAAACTCTAATAAAAGTAATTATTCCTTATGCACACAAAGGAATATTAAGTGGTTTTGGTATTATTCTTATGATGTCAGCAACTTCAATCATAATTTCAGATAAGATGCTGCCAAATGGAAGCCAAAAGCAACTAATTGGGAACTTAATAAATCAATTTGCTAATACTGCAAATCCTTTTGATGTTTCAACAGCTTCTACTCTAGTAATAATTACTATGATTATATTATTATCTTTATATGGCTTAATATATGGAATACCATATTTAATTTCTAAACACAAACAAGGAGGAATGTATGAATAAATTTAAATCAATTTTAAAACATTCATATTTAGTTGCTATTTTATTATTTTTATATATTCCTATTTTCTTTGGTGTAATTTATAGTTTTAATGAACCTTCAGCAAAAGGGGTTTTTTCAGTAACAACTTGAAATAGAACTTCATGACAAGCCTATAAAGAATTATTTTCAAAATCTCATAGTATTGCATTTGTTAACTCTTTTTTATTAGGGTTTGCTACTTCGATTATAGTAATAGTTTTATCTTTACTAACTGTTTTCTCGCTTTGACGGCAAAAAAATAAAATAAGCCGAAACTATGTACAGACTACATCAAATATACCATTAATTAATCCAGATGTTATTACAGGACTTACTCTTGCAATTGTTTTAAATGTTATTTTTATTGGAACATTAAAAGCTACTAAAGAGGGTTTCTTCCGCGCAATAATTGCTCATTCAGTTATGTGTTTGCCTTACGGCATCTTAATCATGCTCCCAAAAAGTGATAAATTTTCAAAAAATATTTTTGAGGCAAGCCAAGATTTAGGATATTCAAAATTCAAAACTTGATTTAAAACTTATTTTGTTTATATGTTAGGAAGTATAGGCTTTACATTTGTTATCACAATGGCTTTGTCATTCGATGATTTTGTCATTACTAGAATTGTTTCAAATACAGAAACATTAGGAACTCAATTATATGAAGGTCAATTTCAAGCATGATCTTTAGCAATTGGTGCTATATCCTTAATATTAGTAATATTAGGAAATTCAATTTACATTACATATAAATCAATCGAAAATATAAAAATGAAGAAAACTATTGCGCAACAAAAAAATAATATTATCAAAAGTAATTAAGAAGGTATATGAATTGAACAAAAAATTTTTTTGAAGAATACTTTTTATTTTTATCCCAATTTTTGTTGCATTAATTGCATTATTTTCATGAATTTTTACTACTAAATTTTCTAACGGATATCGTCCAAGCATATTCAATTATGAATCATATTTATCTCCTAAAATAATCAAAAAAATTAAACAAAACTATAACTACAAAGAATTTAAAGAAATTAATGAATTTTCTCAAGCTCTAAATGCTGAAAGAGCAATTGCAGGTGTTGGCTCAGATTTTCAAGCTGCACAATTAATTATTGATAATAAAATTAAAAAACTTGATTTTACACAAATTTATGGTAACGGTGCCAATGATTGAAATAAACGAAAATTATTATATCGACAAGAAATAGTTGAACACATGCTTAAATTTGATAAATTAATCTATAACAAAATTAAAAACAAACAAGTTAAAAATCCTAAAGCAAAAATTCTAAATGCTACTGAATATGATATTGATGGTGATAATAAACCTGATCATTTTTATGAATATATAGTTCCTTATTATTCTCAAGACAAAGGTATTGCATATACATTAAATAAAGATTTTAGACAACACTTAGACACTAAAAATCTTGAATCTAAATTAAAAAACAAAAATTTAGATTGAGATGAAATAATTAATATTCTTAAAGAACATCACTATAAAAGATTTGGTTGAACTAATGCATATTATGATAACTTAATGCTAGGATCTATTTACGCCAAAAATAAAAACTATAACTATTTTGATGAAACTAATTATAAAAAGGCTATAGATGATTTTGTAAACTTTGTTGAAAAAACAAGTAAACACTCAATTAAAAACACCGAATATAACTATTTTACAAATGATGGTCTTGAACTTGTTAATCATTTAATTGAACCTAAAGAAAAAAGAAGTGATGCTTCTATATTGTATAACGGAGATGCACTAGATGCATACTATTCAAAAGATAATTTTGCGAATTCAAAAGAGGGAATGATTAGATTTATACGCCCCAAAAATAATTATTTATTGATGGATGGTTGAGTTGTTTCAAAAACTTTAAACAATGAACAAACTAATAAATTCCTAAATGTATTGCGTGAAAACATATATTCCCTTAATAATGTAAATTCTTCTTATGATAATTTATTAAAAAAATTAACTCTAAACTTTTTTAATGAATTGAGAAAAAACATAACAAATCAAGACATTAAAAATGAAATTAATAGATTAGAAAATGAAAATAATTTAACAAAAGAAGAAGCATTTCAACAAGTAAATAAATTTATAAATTTATTAGAATCTAACGATATCCAAAATGAAGATGAAATATTAAATTTTAGAAATGCAGGTTTATTTGAATCAATATTTTCAAAAACTTTTTCAAACTCAAATATTGGAGAAATACTAAATTTTGATTATATATCGTATACACCAACTGATAATATAACTTTTAAATTTATTGAAAAATGATATTTTAGGAATGATCAAAAAGCTTTAGATATTTATCGACAACCTAAAGAAAATAATGATTATAAACTTTTAACTTATCCAATAATTGATTCAAATTTAAGAACAAAAATAGCTTCTTATTATTATGAAAAAACAAAATCATAAAAAAACAAAATAGGCTTATTTAACAAAGTCTATTTTTTATCTTTAATAATTTAGCCCATTAATAGTCATAATTTTTTCAGACACTTCACCAGTTTTTTTATTTTTTAATAAAAACTTAATTTTAGTTCACGTGAATGTAAAATATAAAGATTTACCAATTTCAATATCAAAAGTATGATCAATTTGCATTTCATATTTATCTTTTAATTTTTCTAATATATTGACAGGTTTATCTTTGTCTTCAAAACCTTTATTTAAAAGTGAAACAAGTTTTTCAATTTGTTTTTCATTACTTAATTTTTTAAAGTCTTCTTTTTTAAGTTCATTTTTTAATTCATTATTTGAAATATTAAAATAAGAAGTATCATTTTTTAATTCATTAAAATCTAAATAGCCTAAATAAGTATTTTTACCAAATTCGTTTAAGGAGAAATTTAGTATTTTATATTTGGTTTTATCAAATTTATCAATTTTTTTGATTGCTAAATTTAAAAAATATTTAGTGTTTTCTTCATCATCTAATTCTTTTTCAACTGTTTTTCACCCTTGCTCAGGATCCTCATATGAAACTTTTCTTTTTGGGATATAAGTATTTTTAAAGTCAATCTCATAATCGAAATATTTATAATCATCTTCTTCTATAAAATTAAAATATTTTTTAATCAATTCTTTTTGTTGATCTCAAGTCTTTTTTGTTTTTAACAAATTTAAAAATTCTAATGATTTAATACTATTTGCTTCTTTTTTAGCTTCAAGTGAGAATTCATAATTCTTAGTGCTTGAATTAAATCCATAAACAAAAAAGTATTCTTCTTTTCATTCGTTTTCTGTTTTTAGTTTATATCTAATTTTAATGTGAATATTTGAAGGCCCATGATCATGCAAAGTTTTCAAATCAAACTCTAAATCGTATTTTGTAAAATCAAAATCATCATCAACTTGACAATATTTTTTAAAATATTCAAGTTGTTTTTCTACATCATCTTTATATTTAGCACCATATTTTTTGAAATTAGATATAAATTCTTTAGATGAAATTGCTTCGCCTAATTCAGTTACAGTTTCATAAAATTTAGTTTTCCCAATAATATGACTATTAACATTAGAAACATCTTTTTTGAAATTTTTTAATTCATATTCAACATTATGAGATATATTATCTTTTCTATTGGTTACTTTAAAAACCAATTTTAAAGTATTTGAAAATGCTTTAGTTTTTTCGATATCTAATTCATAATTATATTTTTTTTGATCTATATATTTAAAATTAAGATATGCATATGGAGAAATAATTTCTTCAATTTTCTTAAGATTATTATTTGCCTTTTTTAACTTATCTAAAACTTCATATGAAGTTGTTTTTAATTTATTATTTTCTAATTTTTTTGCATAAAAAATATCATAGTTATTTTTTACCTCATTTATTAAATCTTCAGGTATATCTTTATATTTTTTTATAGCATTAGGATCTTTGCAACTTATTGTGCTTAACGGCATAGTTAAAGGAATAAAACTTAACAAAGCCAATTTAATATTTTTTTTCATATTGTTTCTTTCTACAATTTTTATTACCCTTTAATTATATTTTATTTGTAAAGAATTTAATAAAATTTTTGTGAATAAAAACTCACATCCGAGAAATATTCAAGAATATGAGTTCAATTTATTTTATGATTTTGATATATTAGCAAATTGGATCAAAAGGTTCTAGTTCAATAGCTTCTTCACTTAATCCATTAATTGCTTCTTCAGGTAAATATTTTTTATTCACTATTGCTTCATAGTTATATTCAGTAAATCAAGCATCACTCATTGAAAAAATACCTTTTTTACCAACTTCATCACCTCATGAATTTTCAACTTTTCAATTTATTGGTTGTTCATTTTTGTCTAAATCAACACCAACTAAATTCATTGCATGACTAATAAATGAAGCTCTAAGTTCAAATTTTTCTTTTTTGGTAAAACTTAATATTTTAGGTAAAGTTAAATCGGTTATAAATAAATCATTATCCATAATACCTAATTTATTATCTGAATATGTTCCAACATCACATCCAAATCAAACGGCGTTGCCATCTTTTAGTGAGTTTTTGATAGCTTGTTTTTGAACTTCAATAGATACATTTAATTTGTTTATTCCAGTTCCTTCATACATATTTTTTACATAGTTACTATGTAATAATCTGTTATATGGATATTTTTCTCTTGGATCCGAAATTATTGTTATCATGTCTTCTAGAGTATTTTTAACATATTTTTCATAAAAACTTGTTGGTGTTTCATTAATCAAATGATAATTCTTATCTTTATCATGATATTCAAATGTAAATTCTTTTGGAGGAATGCCTAAAGATTTAACCAAAATGTTATATACATCTTCTAAAGCTTTTTCTTTTAGTTCTTCAATTTCACTAGTAATTTTATTTTGTTCATTAAAAATAAATTTCATTTTAGCAACATATGCTTTTAATCTTCAATTTATTTCTTTAAACATGCTTGAGGTTGATTCACTTTGAAAAGTTTCAGGCATAGCAGATTTAGTGCAAATTCCATATTTTTTGATTAAATCACTAAATCATTCATAATATCCTCCATCATCAACTGGTGAATCATTATAATAACAAAACATTCGATCATTTATATCAAGTGATAGGCCTTTTTCAACTATAAAATTTAAATATCTATTAGCTTTTTCTAAATAATCAAAAAATGCAATATAGTTTTGTGAAAGCTCAATGCTTTCAACATTTAATTCTTTCATAATTGAAAGTCTAGCCATATTAAGAGATGCAAATATTCAACATCTACCACTATTTTTTTGATTAGTAATTGCTCCTAACTTTGTTTCTACAGAAAATTCAAAATTATGTTTTTTTACTACATCATTATTTAACGATGACATCCTTATTCCATTTTTAATAATAGAATTTTCAATAATTCTATTATTAATATTTTTTTGATATCTCTTTTCAAAATCTTTTAACAATTTGTTTGTAATAATTTTTTCCATAAAAATCCTTTCTAAAATAAATAATATTGCAATGTAATTTTACTATAAATATAAAAAAATGGCCGATGGTAAGGGATTTGAACCCTTGAATGATTTGCACCATTATTAGTTTTCGAGACTAACCTCTTCAGCCTCTCGAGCAACCATCGAATTTCTCAATTATTATAAAATATTTTTTTAGCTTATTTATTATAATAAATATTCCAAAAAACACAATTATACAAAAATGATTTTTATAAGAAATTAAACTATTTAAAATATAATTGTAAAAATAGATATGGAAAAATCAAAAATTCGTAATTTCGCTATTATCGCTCATATTGACCATGGTAAAAGCACTTTAGCTGACCGTATTTTAGAGTTTACAAACACTATAACAAAGCGTGAAAGCAAACCTCAAATTTTAGATTCGATGGATCTAGAACAAGAGAGAGGAATTACAATTAAACTTAATGCAGTCCAAATAAAATATAAAGACTATATTTTTCATTTAATTGATACTCCAGGTCATGTCGATTTTACTTATGAAGTAAGTAGAAGTTTGGCTGCTTGTGAAGGTGCTTTATTATTGGTTGATGCAACTCAAGGAATACAAGCTCAAACTTTAGCTAATGTTTATTTAGCAATGGAACATAACCTTGAAATTATTCCTATTATAAATAAAATTGATTTACCAGCTGCTGATCCTGAACGTGTAAAAAAAGAAATTGAAAATATTATTGGAATTGATGCTCAAGATGCAATATTAATTTCAGCAAAAACTGGTAAAAATATTGAAGCTGTAGTTGAAGCAATAATTAATAAAATTCCTTCACCTAAGGAGGCAGATGATTCAAAACCTTTGGAAGCATTAATATTTGATAGTTATTTTGATAATTATAGGGGTGTTGTTGTTTTAGTTAGAATCTTTAATGGTAAAGTTAAAACTGGTGATGAAATATATTTTATGCAATCTAAAAAAACATATACAGTTACAGAACTTGGTGTTAAAAATCCTTATGAATTTAAAAAAGATGAATTATGCGCTGGAGAAGTAGGTTGAATTTCCGCTTCAATTAGAGATGTTAAGGATATTCATATCGGAGATACAGTTACTTTACTTAATAATAAAGTTAGTCTACCGTTACCTGGATATAAAAAATTAAATCCCGTTGTATATACAGGATTTTATCCTGTTGATACACGTGATTATAATGATTTAAAAGATGCTTTAGAAAAAATAAGTTTGTCCGATTCTTCAATAATTTGAGAACCTGAAACTTCAAAAGCATTAGGATTTGGTTTTAGAATAGGCTTTTTAGGTTTACTTCATATGGACGTTCTACAAGAAAGACTTGAAAGAGAATTTAATTTAGACATAATAGCAACTGCTCCGTCTGTTGAATTTGTTATAACTTTAACAAATGGAGATGTTCAATATATAACAAATCCTTCTTTGTTTCCCGATCGCACATATATTAAAATGATTGAGGAACCTTACATTAGAGCAAGTATATTTTTAACTGAAGAATATTTAGGCGCAATAATGGAACTCTGTCAACAAAAGCGTGGTAGATACGTAAATATAGAATATATTGATTCAATTAGAAGAAGATTAATATATGAATTGCCACTAAACGAAACAATATTTGATTTTTTTGACTTAATGAAGAGTTATTCTAAAGGTTATGCTTCATTTGAATATGAACATATTGGTTTACGAGAAAGTGATTTAGTAAAGGTTGACATTTTATTAAATGGAGAAAAAATTGATGCATTAGCAATGATAGTTCATCGCGATTCTGCTTACAATAAAAGTCGTGAATTAACTGAAAAACTAAAGGAAGTTATTCCACGTCAAAACTTCGAAATTCCCGTTCAAGCCGCAATTGGTGCTAAAATTATAGCAAGAGAAACAATTAAAGCATATCGAAAAGATGTTACAGCAAAATTGTATGGCGGAGATGTAACAAGAAGACAAAAATTACTTAAAAAACAAAAATTAGGTAAGAAAAGAATGAAGTCAATCGGAACAGTAGAAGTTCCCCAAGAAGCATTTTTAGCAATATTAAAAACAGATGTAAAGAGAAAGGAATAAATACTATATGAGTTTAAAACCAATAATTAGTGGACAATCTTTGAACACAAATAATGACTTTAACACTGAAACAGTTGCTAATCGTTTAGCATATGAAACATTACAAACTAAAGCATTATCAACAAAAGATAAAAATCGTTTAAAAGATCCTCAAGGAATAATTCCTAATGGAATTTATAAAGTATTTAGTTTAGAAAAATCTGTTAAATTAGCTTCTATTATTTCTTCTCTAATTATTTTTATAATATCTGCAATTTTTATTACACTATTTATAACTTCTCCTTCTCTTTTTATTAACACTGCAAATAATGAAAAAATAAAATGAGGTTGATATATCATTCCTTCAATAGCAATAGTATTAACGTTTTATTTAATGACTACTGAACTAATTGAGTTAATAGGTATATCTAGAAGTGTTGTTGCTTATCGTGATAGTATAAAGTTAGGCGCTATATCAACCCCTCCTTTTATAACTTTATTATATAGAAAATTAATTCTTAAACAAGTTAGAAGAACTTGACTAGTTGTTGCAATTATTTTTTATGTAGGGATATTTACTTTAATATTTTGAGGACTTAAAGATGTTAAGTGAAAACACTTAGATTTTAAAAAATGGATTCATAATTCATTTCCAAATCCTGAACTTGTTATTTATATATTATGTGGAATAATGGCTGCAGTTTTAGCATTACATATTTCATTTACAATCTTTCGTAAAAAAAGAACCGTAGACATACAATCTTTCTTTGGTAACGAAGTTATGGATTATAATGAACTACAAGAAAAGAAATCTAAGGCTCATAAATTTTATGCAAAAATATTTTTAATAAGTATTTTATTAATTCTAGTATTACCATTTATAATTTATATAATATTGAAAAAAACAGTTTGGAGAGGAAAATAATTATGCCTACATATGGAATAGTATTATTAGTAATTTTACCTATATTGGCAGCTATTGGTGGATTTTTTGGTGGATTATTTTTCACAAAGAAAAAATATGAAAAACAATTAAAAGAAAATCCTCCTATTACTGAAAAAATGATTCGTGTAATGTTTGCACAAATGGGTAGAAAAGCAAGTGAAGCTCAAATTAGACAAGTTATGCGTTCTATGCAAAATGCTAAATAATAATTAATCTCCTTTAATAGGAGATTTTTTTATCAAAAAAATAATTAAAAAAAGCATCGACTTACGATGCCTGCTAGAAAGTAATATGAAGTGCAACACTATGTGCTTCATATTTTATTTTATCTTTTTTCAAAAATTCATGTATTAAAAAAAGTAAAAAAATATGTTAAAAATAAACACATAGTGTTTTTAAATTAAATATTAATAATTATTCAAAAATCTTATTGTAAGTTTCAATTAAATTTTCCTTGTAATATTCTAATGAAGAATTTCAGTTCAATATTTTTCTACGTTTATAATTAATTTCTAATGTTACTTCTTTAATGTATTCAGGATCAATTTCATCAAAATTAGTTCCTTTAGGAAAATATCTTCTAAATAAACCGTTTCAATTTTCATTGCTTCCCTTTTGCCAAGATGCATATTTGTCTGTAAAATATATGCATATATCAAATTTATAAGCTAATAACCCTAATTTTCTAAATTCAAATCCATTATCAGTTGTAATTGATCTAACAGGAATATTGTTGGAACCTATAAGTTTAGAAAGAATTCTATTTAAATTATCTGGATGTTTTCCCTTTATCATTGCTGTATAGCAAAATCTAGTTTTTCGTTCAACAAATGTAATGATATGATATGCCCCACGAACATTTCTGCCACAAATAAGATCTAATTCTCAATGACCAAACTCAGATCTATCATTAATTTCTTGTGGACGAGTTCAAATTGGCTTTACATATTTAGCGCCAACTAGTCTATCAATTATATTTGTATTTGCTCTTTTTCCGCCCTTTTTATAATATCTTCGCAATAATTCTTTCCGTTGTATAGCCCATTTTCCTGAATTTATCCAATTAAAAATTGTTTTAAGCGAAGGGATAGGGTAATTAAAATTATTTTTAATATAAAAATAAGTATTTTCAACCATTCATTTTTTACCATCATATAATGCTACAAATTGATTGGTAAAATCTTCATATTTTTCATATATATGACGATCTCAAAAATAAAACTTGTGTTTATGCCTAGTCATAGCTTTTTTATCAGCTATTTCAGGATTGTATTCTAAATTAAAGCAATCAAAATTCCTTTTGATTTCTCGTGATATTGTTGAAGGACTTTTTTTAATTTCTTTAGATATTTTCCTAATTGAGTAATTTTTACTTAAATATTCTTTTATTAGAATTCTATTGGTATAATTTAAATGATTATAATTATTAATCATGAGTAACCGCCTTCTGAAGCAAAATGGTTGCTCTTTTTTTATATAAAAATGCAACTCTATAAATTATCTCATAGTGTTGCACTTGATATTACAATGTAGCGCATCGACTTACGATGCCTTCTTAAAATTGGTTCTAATTTAAACTTTTTGCTAATGCATTAGTTTTAACATACGTAATAACTAAAAAAGTTGATATTACTATTACAAACATTGAATTAATTGTTGTGTATGGATATTTATCAATAATATATTCCAAAGTATCTCTGTTTGATAGAGTAGAATCAATTTTTTTCAATAATTTAATTGATATTATTGGTAATGAACATACCAATTCATATGATACTTGTAAAACAAAAAATATAAGCACTAATAATCTTTCTGTTTTAATTTCATTCACTTTATTACTTTTTGTTAAAAAAGCAATAGTTAGCCCAAAAACAACAACTTGCATAATAGCTGTTAAATATCTTAAAATTTCAAGATTTAAAAATCGTGGGTTAATAGTAAATCTAAAGAAAACATCAATCACAAAACATATTAATTGTAGTATTAGTATAGACAATACTATCTTGCCTATTTTACTATATCTTTGATTAGTAGCCATATTTATGCCTCCTGTTTTAGTTTCATTTGATACATTATCATAATAATTTTCATTATTATCAATAGTATATTCACTTTTATTATCATCAGTTATATCAACTTCTTGATTTTCTCTATTTCATCGAAACGATCTTTCATGTCAAATTGTAGTCTTTTGTCTATTAATTTTATTTTCAAATTTTTCATTTTCATAAGCTTTTTTATCATAAAAATAAAACAGAAATGCTCCAACTAGTCCAACAATAGGCACAAATATTCCTATTGTGCATAGAATACCAACTTGACTATTTAATTTACGATAAGCAAAAAATGCATTTGGTACAAATAATAGAATTGATACAAAAAACCACTGAAGAGGAATGCTAATTGCAAATGCATATCAAATTCTGTTTGCTGATTCTAAGTCGTATTCATATCCACTTAGGTTTTTTATTTGTTTATTAAAAATAATAAATCAAGCAATCAATCCAATTGTAACTAATATGTCGATAAATTTTATTATTATTGACGCTAATGCAAAATTACGTATTTTTTTAATTTTTATTTCTTCCATAATTAATGCGTGTAAAACAAAAAAAGGAATATTTCTTTTATTCTTATTCCTATAAATAGAAAAATAAATTCAAATTATTATATTTGAAATTTAACTTATATATATATATATATATATATGAAACATGTCTATTGATTTTGTTTTTAACACACAATTATTATACACCATCATTATTATTAAAATTACTTGGTGTATTATCTTTATTAAGATTTTCATTAGATAAATTATTAGTTTTAAGCAAAACAATAATAAAAAAAGTTGAAATAACAATTAAAAATATATTTTTTATAAGAACAATGACTCATTCGTCAATTCTTGTTAAATCTAAGTTAAAATGATAAATGCCAAATATTTTTGCGAGAATGTTTAACAATGTAGGTATTGTTCAAATAAATATATGAGTTTCTCTTATTATGAAAAATATCAATATTATCATTCTCTCTTTTTTAATATCAATATTTTTATTAGTAATTACTAAAAAAATATTGTTGTAGCAAAAAATAACTAATTCAGCAATTTAATTAGGTATTTCAATAAATCAAGTTGAGGATAAATTCATAATGTTAATCTTATAAAAATATCTAAGAAAAAGCAAACTAATTGCATTATCAATATTGCTAAAATAATATTTTTTATTTTATTCTTGTTTATGTTTACTTTTAATCTCATTCAAATTTTGTATTTATATCTCAAATGTCTTCGGAGCTAGAAGAATCAGAATTAGGAGTATACTCTGTATTAGAACTACTCTTAGGAATTGGGATATGATTACGCATATCATTAATATCATTATAGTAATCATTTACACTATTATTTTTTGAAACATATTGACTTCTAATAAAATTCTTTATATGAGAACAAAATATAAAAGCACCTATAAGTGATAGTAAAGGTAATATAGTTATTCCAATTATAGATAAAATTCCAACTGTATTATTACCTATTTTAAAAGCATCAACAATAAGAATAATATTTAAAATATATAAAGTCAAGCTAATAGCAAGAAATATTACTAATTGCGTTATTGATACAAAAAATATTAATGATATCGACATTGATATTGCCAAAAAATATAGAATAATAAAACTTAATGCATTATTTTTCATTCTCTTGTAATTCATTTTTTTCTCTCCTATGAAATAAATAAAACATGTTAAAAATAAAAAGGAGAAATAAGCTTTCTTATTCCTAAAATTAAAAATTGACTTTATATTATGATCACATTTGAAACTAACTTATATATATATATATATCTTGACTTACTTTTAACATAGTTAAAATTATAATTAAAATTTATTAAATTTTAATAATTTGTTTCATGGAAAATCATATTTTTTGATTTTATTCAATAAAATTTCTAGCAAATTAAAAAATACTTACTCTATTTTTAAAGAATAAGTATTACAATGTAACTCTAATTGAAACTTACAATAAGATTTTTGAATAATTATTAATATCCGATTTCAAAACACTATGTGTTTATTTTTAACATATTTTTTTATACATGAATTTTTGAAAAAAGATAAAATAATATGAAGCACATAGTGTTGCACTTCATATTACTTTCTAGCAAATGCAACCCATAAACTATATGTTATAGGATTGCGTTTTTACCACAAGGGAATAATATTATTTAAGAAATTTTTTTAGTTCTTCAACTTGTTTATATTTTTCTTTTTGATTATAATCATCATTACTATGATGAACATCTTTTTCTCACCAATCAATTATTTCTGCAATTGATGCATAATTATTTATTCTGTTTGCTTTTCCTCATCAGTCTACTGATAAGTTATAATACTTATCTAAAAGTTTATTGCCTTCAAGTTTAAGCTTGCCTTTAAGCTCTATAATTCTAGAACTCAAGAAAGCCGTTTGATATATTAATGTTTGCTTAAATTTTTCTATTAATTCTTTTTCTATTGTATTAAATCTATCATTTAATGGCTTTAATACTGATTTTAAGAAATTAACATCTGAGTCCGATTTATTTATAACTTCTTCTTGGATTTTTTTAGATAATTCAGATAATTCTCTAAATTCCTTTTTTAAACTATTAGGTTTATCTTCAGGGTAAGCAATATCTCAAGTTAGTCATTGAATTTTATTATATGTTTTAATCCAGTTATCAATTTTATTCTTTAGTTCTTTAGCTTCATCAATAACTTTATCGATATTTTTCTTAGCTTCGTCTATTTTTTTTCTTAATTGTTCAACAAATCCACTATTGTATTTATTTAATATACTCTTAACAGCAGCTAATGAATATAATGTAAGTGCTTTATTTAATTCTTTTAATGCATTGTCTTTTTCAAACCTAAATGCACTATATATTCCACCTTCCGGTATAACAGTTGCTGCTAAAGCAGAAATTATTGATTGAATTTGATCTTTTAATTTATTATATTTAACTTTATTTTTTTCAATAATATCTTTAAAATCAAGTTCAATGGTTCTTTCTTCAGTAAATACATTTTTATGGGTTAAATTGCCTTTATTATCTCTACCAGATATTACTTTTCGTCATATTTTATATGTTATTTTTACTTTTGTTCCATAAACCTTAGACGAAATTCAGTGTATATTATCTTTTGTTTCTTTTTTTAACGTTCCAATTTCACTTAAATTATTAGTTAATTGTTGTGTATTTCAGTTATCAAAAGCTTTAGCATTAAATATATCAGTATTTTCATTTCTAGTAATTAAGGCTTTACCTTCAGGAAGATCTTTTTTGAACCCTGTATATTTTTTAATTATTGTTTTTTTAACCGTATTTAAACTTTTTGAAGTAAATTCCAATTTTAATTCTAACTCACCTGTTTCATCATTAGGTGTAAGTGTATATTTAACATCAAAATCTTTTGTACTTAATTTTTCCTCAAAATCTTCTTTTGTTATTTGGCTAGCCAATTTTGTTAATTTATTAATACTATTTTTTAGACCTATTTCTTTTTGTATTTTATCAATTTCTTCTTCATTATTTTTTTTAACTATATTAGTTAAATCTATTTCAACTTTTTTAAGATCTGAATAAATTTTTGTTGTCTTTTGTTCGCCGTTTCCATCTGTACCAGCAGGAATTTGTCTATATATTTTATATTCTAATGCTAATTTTAAATTACCAGTAGCATCACGGACTATTGACATTTTTGTAATTTCTATATTATGATTTGATTGTAAATTTAAAATATCAAAATATTTTTTTAATAAACTCTTATCTTTTGTGATGTGGTCAATAATGTCTCTTTGGACATCAAGCGTATTTCCTTGAGTAAATCCACTAGGATTAAATTTTAATTCTGGTAAATTATTATCCATTTTGTCTTTTTTGAATCCTGTTTCTATAAATGTTTTTTTGAGATGATAATTTGTTTTTTTATGCTTAAAAAACACCTCAGCTGTTAAGGTTCCTTTAACATCGTCATATATAAATTTTCAACTTACCCCAACTACTTCAAAATCAGGGCTTGTTTTACTAAATCCCTCTATTAAATCTCTTTTAATAGAACTACTAAAAATATTATTTTTATTAACTATATTTTTAAATTTAATATTTAGATCTTTAGCAAAATCATTAAATTGTTTTTCAATGTCTTTATATTCTGCAGGTTTTTTAATAATATCTTTAAAGTCATGTGTAAATGATCTTTCGTCAGATTCTAAAATTTCTTTTTTATTTGGGTTATCTTCTGAACCTACATTACTTTCTTTATAATATTTATAATAAAATGTAAATTTTGTTCCTGATAGTTCGACTCTTGTATATTTAACATTTACACCAGTAGAATTAGTTATATGAAATAATTGGCGTAACACTTTATTTCTATTACTTTCTTGCTCACCATCGAATTCATTTTTATATGATTCTAATTCATTTAAAATTAGATCATTTTTAACTTCTGCTTTTAAATTAGGCAGATTATTTAAAATAGTTTGTTCTCCCTTAAACCCAGTAAATTCCTGTTTAATTTCTTTGTTTAATTTCTTTCCATTAATTGAAAATGTAGCAATTAATTTTACAGTTCCTTCTTTATCGTTAGGAACTATTTTAAAAGTAACTTTATAATTATTTAAATTTTTTGAAGATTTAAATATATTTAATAATTCGTCATTAGTTTTTGAGAGAAATTCACTTGGTAAGTGTTTAGATTTATCATACCCACTTAAATTAAATGTTAAATCCTTACTAAATTTTCCAAACGCTTTGTCTTCAGGATCTTCTTTTTTAAAATTACTGAAAACAAACTCTTTAGAAGATAAAGTTTTGGTTTGATCATTCTTATCTTTATATGTTGATCTAACTGTTAATTTTAGATAATCATCTTCAACTTTAGCATCAATTTTTGTATCAGAATTAGCTAACAATTGTTTTGAATCATTATCTTTATAGTTAATATCAAAATATTCTAATAGTCTTCTGTTATTTAAGTTTAATGGTTCTTTTTTAAGTTCGGATAAAAAATCAGAAGCTGTGTGTGGAACTTCTTTGTCAGCACCATTTTCTTTTTTAGGGGCAATATTTAAGCCATTTAAAGCATCTTGTAGATTCTTTTGCGTGTTTGGATTTTTACATGATAAAGCAACTAATGGAGTTGCAATAAATGTAGATCCGCTTAGTAAAAAACATAATAATTTTTTATTTATTTTTTTCTTCATTATTGTCCTTTCGTTTCTTAATAAATTTAGAGCAATCATTATATATTATTTTTTCTAAATTAAATTTATTTAAAAAACAACACTATTATTTAGTGTTGTAATTTTATAATTGAATTATTATCTATTGTAATATTCAACAATTAATGCTTCATTAATTTCTTTAGCAAATTCGTTTCTTTCTGGATAGCGTGAATATGTAGCTACAAATTTATCTCTTTTAATTCAAGATGCAACAGTCATAGCTTCCATTGCTGCTTTAAGTTCAGAATTATTTTGTAATGAAGGTTTTAATTCGATTTTTGATCCTACTTTAATTTGCATAGATGGAATATTTGCTTTATGTCCGTCTACTAAAAAGTGACCATGTGAAACAAATTGACGAGCTTGTGCTCTTGTTCTTGCAAAGCCTGCACGAAATACTAAATTGTCTAATCTTGATTCAATAGCTTGTAATAATATAACCCCAGTTATACCTTTTTTCTTAGCTGCATTTAAAAATAAATTTTTAAATTGACGTTCATTTATCCCGTACATATATCTAACTTTTTGTTTTTCATACAAGTGAAGTTGATAGTCAGATATTTTAACTCTCTTAGCACCATGTTGTCCAGGAGCGGTTGTTCTTTTTTTACCTTTGCTAAATTCTTTGTTATTTTCTAATAATGAAATGCCAAAACGTCTACTACGTTTAAACATTGATCCTAAAAATCTTGACATAATTTATTGCCTTTCAAAAATTTAATAAATATATGCAAATATAGTATTAATAACTCTTTTACTAATTTTTATTCTAATGATTTCGGAATACAGCTATCTTACTATCAAATCTAAAACAAAATAAAAAGTTTATAAAATGTTATTATGCTGTTAATTTGCATTATTATTTTACATTAATTTAATTTTAATACATCATTAAAATAAAAAATAATATCTAAGCTTCCAATGTCAAACAAATTGACCCACCAACTTTTAAGTTTTTGATGGAGAATATTATTATGACTTTTAAAGAAAATATAATTTCAAGAAACGAAAGAATAGTTAGCACAATATTGCGTAATATTAATTTTACAAATAAAGCATTATCATTAATTGCACGTGTTAGTATTTCAACAATTAAAAGGTGAAAAAGAAAAATTTTGAATGAAAATGGAAAAATTGATATATCTCATAAAAATATGGGAAATCAAAATGCAAAAAAATATAATGATGAATTAATAATACAATTAGGTAAGACATATGAAAAAAATGCAAAAATTACAGGTGGAAATGTTGAAAATGAAAGTTGTTCATATTTAACATTAAGAATTTTTTATGAAAATTTAGATCTTATTATTGGCAAAAATGACATTAAAATTTCATATTCAAATTTAGTTAAGAGATTAAAAAAAGAAGGTTTTGCAAGTAAATATGCAACTAAAAAAGGGCGCAAAGAAGCTAGGAAAAGCAGAAAGAAAAAAGAAATAAAAGAACATATTTATTATGAAGGAAAATTAACCTTTTCACAACCAAAGAAAAAACAAAAATTTAGATTTAATTTTGCAAATAATTATAAATACGGAGATATAGTAGAGATAGATGGCTGCACTCATTATTATTTTAATAATGAAATTAAATCAACTTGTTTAATGGCTGTTGATGTTGGAACAAATAAAGTACTTGATTTATATTTTGAAGAAGGAACAGAAACATTAAATGGATATCAAACACTTTTAGAAAACATTTTTAATAAATATGGTTATCCAAGAAAAATATTTGCTGATAATAGGATGAATTTTTGACATGATGAAACTAGTAATGCAAAAACTTTTTTAGAAGTAAAAAATAGAGGAATTGAATTTTTAACTTCTTCAAATCCTACTTTTAAGTCTCACGTAGAAAGAAAATGAGATACTTTTCAAAAAAATATCCCATTCTTTTTTAAACTAAATAATATTGATAATGTTAAATTGGCTAATGAATCTAAAGATAAAATTATTGAAAAAATAAATTCATGTTGTTCTATTAAAGAAAAACAAAATGTTTTTATGCCTATAACAAATGAGCTTGATAAATTTTTCGATTTGACTATTAAAAGAACTATAAACAATGGTGCAGTTAAATATCAAAACAAATGATATATGCCAATTCATTCAGAAACCAATAAAAGAGTAAATATTGTTGATAATGGTGAATTTAATTTTGTTATAGGAACTGATATGAAATTATATTTTAGGTCTCATAGCAAAAGATATAAAGCAATAGAAGTTGAAGATAAAAGATATGAATTTATGATTAATTTTGCTTATAGAAAAAAGATTAATATGAATATTGAAGAAGCAAAAAAATTAGCTGAATTAATTACAAGCACATATTATGTGCATTCAATAATTGAGAAAAAAATATCTATATTAAAATCACTAGAAGATAAAGATCATTTTTTTAAAGATGAAATGTTGATTTTAAATGAAATATTTGAAGATTTAAAAAATGAACGTGAGTATTTATCAAAAATAATTAATTTTTAAAAAAATACATATTATAAATTGGTTTAATTATTGAGATTTATGACTTTTAATCTATACTTTTAAGTGGGTCAATTTGTTTGACGTTTCACATTTTAATACATCATTAAAATAAAAAATAATATCTAAGCAATCTTACCTAGATATTATTATGTTAATAATTAATGTTCAATTAATCATTTTCTTTCTTGTTCAACTATATTTTTAACATGCCCTAATTCAAGATAAATTACTTTATCTGCAATAGCTGCAATATCGGGATCATGAGAAACAATTATAATAGTTGATTTATATTCTTTATTAATTTGTTGTAATAACTTAAGAACTATTTTACCTGTATTTTCATCCAGCGCTCCGGTTGGTTCATCGGCGACAATGATTTCACTATTTTTAGCAATAGCACGTAATATAGAAACACGTTGTTGTTGCCCTCCTGACATTTGCGAAGGATATTTATACATACATTGTTCTAAATCAAAATCAACAAATAATTTTTTAATATCAAGTCTTTTTGATTTATCTGATTGTAAATATGAACCAGTTTCAACATTATCATAACTATTTAAGTTTTGCAATAAATTATAGTTTTGAAAAATAAAAGAAATATTTTCACGTCTAAAAAGTGTTTGATTACGATTACTTAAATAAGGCAAAGAAATATCATTAACTATAACTTTTCCACTTGTAGGTCTATCTAAAGCGGAAATAATGTTTAATAGTGTTGATTTACCAGACCCTGATTTACCATATAAAATTGCAATTTCTCCACGTTTAATTTTAAAAGATATTCCTTTTAAAACTTCAGTTGCAACATTACCTGATAAATAAGTTTTACGTAAATCACTAACTTCAACAATATAGCCTTCTTGATTTTTTTCATAAGTATATTTATCTTTTGGGCGTGGTTTATTATTTGATTTTTTAAACGCTTTTAATGTTTTGTTATCAAGTACAGTAACATTTAGTCCATTATCATCAACAGTAATAGGATTTTCAAGTTTACTTACAGTAATAGGATCTAAAGCTTGTGATAAAGTTTTTATTTCAGTTGTTTTTTTAACTTTTTTTTGAGTTTCTTTTTCAGGTTTTAAGGTTACTTTAGTATCTATTTTTTGTTCTTGCTTACTTTCTAAATCTTTTTTAGGCATATTATTTTCCTTTCAATGTATCAATTGCTTTAGCTTTGTTAAGTGATGTTCAAGTAACAATAGAAGTTAGGGTAAATATTGATAAACAAACTGTGGCTGATAAAATAATTGATGATATTGTTAATTTTAACGGTAGAACAATTTGGCTAGTTGTAATCATAAATTTATTAAAGATTGCAATAATTCCAAAAGTTACAGGAACCATAAGTGCACAGGCTAATAAAATAATTGGAATAAAGTTAAAGAAGAACAAGAATATCTTTTCACTATTTGTATAACCTAAGACAGAAAATGTTGCAATTGCTTTTTGGTTTGAAGAGATCATAATATTAGTAATAACGACTAATATAACAATTGAAATAATAAACGAAAGAACAATTATTGCTGTTAAAATTGTATTTACAGTTTGTGATATACCACTAATAAATCCAACTTCAATATCTTTTGAAGCAACATCAAATGATGCTCCAAACATAATATCTTTCCCATAAATAGCATTTGAATCAGTACCAAAAAACTTAGTTAACATTCTTCTTGCAAGTTTAGAATAATTAGCATCCGGGATGCTCATATCAATTATTTTTTGAATGTCAGTTGAATCAATTCCTAAAGTCTTTTTAAGAATATCTTCGTAATTTAAGTTTTTATTATGCGCCTCATTATATGAATTAACCATATGTTCAAAGACTGAAACATATTTCTTAGAAGAATTCGAAATAAATATTGATTTAAAGAATTGCCATGCTCCTTCATCAGTTGCATTTGCAACATCAAATGTTGCAGCTGCTCCTCAGAATCCAACAGTTGAATATGTTGTTAAAGTGTCAATTGTTTGAACAGGTGTTTTATCATTAGATAAAATACCATTAAATGCTTCATATTTATGATTAAATTTAGCTTCAATTTCTTTAAGTTTAGAAGCATTATGAGGTAATTTTTTCAATGCTTCTAATTCATCGAGGCGTGAATCTCTTAAACGTTTAGTTAGCGTATCAAATCCTAAGATTTTATCAATAATTCTTTTATCAGTTGAAAACTCATTATTAATATAAGTATCTGATATACCAATTATTTTATATCTATAGTTTGTTCTTGGTTTTGGTTGATTTAATGAACGATGAATAAATCTATCGACGTGATTTAAAACTTCACCCGAAACAATCGATCCTTCAGAAACACCTAATATTTTTGCAGTAACTTTATTGACTACTAAAGGTATTGGTGCATCAGGATCATTATTTTCTAATCATTTATCTGCTGCTTTTCTAAGTTTTTCAGTTAGATCAACTCCTCTATCTGAATATAAACGAACATATTTAGAATCATGATAATATCCATAAATTTTATGTTCTTTATTATTAATTAAAGTTTTAGCATATGAATATTTTTCGTTTGTTTCATCATTTCAATATATTCCTGCAAATGAAACAAAGAAGTCAGGAACATTAATTTTCTTGTATGCATTTAACAAGAAATTACGATATTCTTGTCTATGTTTAGCGGTTGATACAGGAACAGGCTTTAGATACTGTTGGTTGACCGGATCTCATTCATTAAACATAAATTTCTTAGCACTGTCAGCATCTGAATCATATTTTGATGCATCAAGAGTTGAAGTTGTAAATGAGAAGAAACTTACACGATTTGACATATCTTCAGGCAAACCAGCTTTTTTATCTGCTAAATATTTTTTGCGGTCTTTAACAGCAATTTTACCATCAATATTAGCATTAACTTTAGACTCAAATATATTTTGTGTAGCTTCCATTAATTTTGAAACTTTTCTAAATATTTGAATAACTCTGGCTCTTTGAGTTTCAGGCATATTAGCATATGTAATATCTCATGGTGAAAGTTCAACAGCCATATCAAGCAATAAATCTAATGATGATTTTGTTAAAACAACAGGATCATATTTTCTTTGAATAACATCGCTATTGAATGAATGCCCCGGACGTAAGAAGTTAGGATTAGAATAATCAAGTTGACTTCCATTTGAACTTTGATTGCCGGCTAAATCATTTGGAACATATAAATATTTATCCAAATCATTTTTATTATAAGTTACGTAAGGTCCTCCCTCAGTTGATGGAGTTTCTAAATTCAATTTATAACGATAATTTCGATTTTGATATGTTTTGGAAATTGATTTAGTAAATGTATTATTAGATGACATAAAGAACATTGAAATAAATGATGTTGTTGAAAATGCTAATAATAAAGAAACTAATTTTCAAAAATTATTTATTGCCATTGAAGCAATATATCTAAGCTTAATGGTACTTCTTCTAAAAATTGAAGAAATTTTTTGAGCAACATTACCAACATTTACTTCAACAAGACCACTCATAAGTTCAATTGCTTTTTTACGAACCGAAATAATTGTAATTAAGAAAATTAACAAACTAATGGCGACTAGTGGAATTAAAATCGTTAAGAGTAATGTTAGCCAATTAAATGGAATTGTATTATTTTCAAGCGTCCAATAACTTGAAAATATTTTCATAGTTTTTAATTGAAGTAAAAGTCCTGTAATATATCCACTTAATGTTCCTATAAAAGTTGGAATTCAACCAAAGGCACAAAATGAAAGTGCTATTTCTCCAGTTGTATATCCTTGAGCCCGCAAAATACCAATAACTTTATTTCGGGCCTCAATATACCGTTTAATTATAAAGAAGACAATAAAGGAAACTAAAATAATTAATAATAAAACTGAATAAATAGTTACATTACGGATTGTATCAACTATTTTACGAACAGTTACAACTCTAATAACACGCTCAGGATTTAAATAATCAGTTTCGTCCCGGAGATATGTTTTCTTAATACTGCTTGCCGTGATTGAACTGATAAAGTTATTCAATTTTTTTTGTAATTCTTTAGGAGATTTACCATATAAATATCTACCTTTAGCATCTGTTGGTGCTTTTAGCAATACATATTCTTTAATTGCAAAAGTTGGATATGCTGAATGAATACGGTCGAACCCTTTTTGATTAACATATAAAAGAGCTTGGGTTTTTGTGTCAACTTGTAAGTTTTCTTCATTAATTACAGGATATAAATAATCAGCAGTGCTATCAACACCAATAATTAAATATTCAATTGAATTGATTCTAACTTTATATTTATCTGGCAAGGAAGCAATAAATCTTTGCATTTCAATTGGACTTTTTAAATATTTTGACAAATCGCCTTTATAAACTTCTTTTTTATTTTTATTTAAATAACCATAATTTACTTTAGCAAGATAAGAACCTGCATCAGAATAAGCAATGTAATTCTTAATTGTTATTGGTTCTATTGCAGTATATAAAATTTTCTTAAACGTTTGGGTTATATTAAGATCATAAAATTTAATATCTTTACCATTTTTAGTTTTAAGAACGGAAGAAACGAGATATTGGAAATATGACATATCAAGAGCAACACTATTATCGCCTTTATCATTTATTTCTGAAGATGGAGAAGCAAATTTATCAAATAAAGGACGCAACATTTCACGAATTTGTTTAGTTGTTAAATTATTTAAATTAGAAAATAGTTTTTTAATGATGTATGACAAGTTCCCATCATTTGGATTATTTCCTAAAATATATGAAAGCATAATTTGTGGGAAACTTAATGCTAACAATGGATTTAATATGCTTCTTGGAACATTAAATATCGAAAGCACTTCTGGAAGTTTGCTTGATTCTAATGTTAGTTTATAAAGTAAATCAAAGTGATAATCATTTGAAACTAATGGTGATAATTTATTGTTAGAAGATGAGGAAGTTTTGATAAATGATTTAACAAATTCTTTTAACGATTCTAAATAATGCGTTGGCATATTATTAGCAGATGCTATATATCCTAAATTATAAGTAACTTCATAAATATGTTTATTTAATATATATTTAAAATAGTTAGTTGAAATTTTATGACCTGGGTTATTTAAATCATCAACTTCAGTATCAAGTTGTTTATATTTATTAGATAATTCTGCAAAAAAGTTTTTAAAAACATCTAAATTATTAAATGCTTCTTGCAACATTTTTGCTGCTTTTTGTGTTTCTGCATGTGCTAACGCTAATTTAAGCGTTTTAGATTGATAGTTATTATCGGCACCTAAAATACCAATTCCAGGTAATAAATCTTGAACTTTAGTATAACTATTTAATAAATCGGTTACTTCTTTTCTTTGACATATTTCTAAAAATTTTTGTAATATTTCAGAAATTTCATCATATGTCATTTTCTTCTTTTTAATTTTCTTATATTCAGTTAAACCAGTTTGAGGGTTTTTTTCAAATTTTTCTTCATAATCAGCAAAATTATTAAGTTCATAAGCAAGTTTTATCCACATACTATACAATGCTAAAGTATGTTTAATAATAGAACTTTGTCCTTTCCCCATTAATGAAGATAAATATTTAGATAAAAATGAATGCATTGTTTCTAGTAATTTAGCATCCGGCACATTTGATTTATTATTAACTAAGGCGGAGCGATAAGCTAAATCAGCATAAGATTTTATTTCCTTATTTGCATCATCACTATTAAACTTATAGTCTCAGTTGTTATTTGGTGGTAAATGATTTTTAAGCATAAGCTTATTGATAAATGAATTATAAGATTCTAATTTAAATTTTAGTTTTTCTAAATCGGAAAGTTCTTCACCATTAACTAATGCATATTTTTGTAAAAATTCTAATTCATGTGTTGTTAAATCTACTTTAGTTTTATTAATAATTGCATAATTAATTTTAGCTAAAATATTATTTATTTTAGTTTGATCATAAGCATCTATTTTATTTTTATCAATACTTATTGAGTTTTTATTTCCTCCAGGTATTGAAAACTTTAACAATGTTAAAATATCATATATTGAAATTTTAGAATTAGATTTTTTTGGAATTCTTAATTTTATTTGTTTAATTAATTCTTCAGTTTCATTTGATAAATTAAACATCTTAATAATAGCATCTTGAAATGCTTTAATTTTACCATTAACGTTTTCATCATCATTCGAAACCATTGATGAAATAAAAGCAGATAAATAATCAACATTATCAAGTTTTTCAGTGTAATAATTTTTGTATACCTTGCCATTCGCTTGAATTGGATATGAAATTGTTCTAATTAAATTTTTTAAGGCTTCACTAAATTTAGAAATACTTATATTGTTAATTATTTCAAATAATCCTTCGTTTACATTGTCATATAAACTATTTGGATCATTGCTTGATGAAAGTCTTGAAAAAAATGATTTTAATTGATTAGCATATTCAATATTATCAGCATTATTAAAATAATTTGGATCCAATTTTTCATGTGCTGTTTTTCAAATATTATAAATACTTGTTGATTTATTAGGATTTAACAAAGCGTTAAAATCAAGATTATAAATTAATTCATTAATTGCATTTTTGAATTTTAAATCATCAACAGATTCAAATAAATACGAAACAATACGATGCATTGATAATGTTCAGTATTCAAGATTAGTATCTGTAAAATTTTTATATGGATATTTTTTATATCATTCTTGAATTAAATTAGATCATTTAACAAAGTCAATTGAATCAATTAAATTTTTTAAAAAATCAAATACTTTTTCTTTGTTTTTGAATAATTTTATTAAATCAATTGTTTTAATATTCAAATAAGGAATCATCTTAAAATTAATTCCTAAAGCAGCACTAAAATTATCAAGTTGTTCAATTAGTTTTTGTGCACGTTCTTCATCAGTTGAGGCACTTTCGATATATTTTTCTTTAAAATAATCAATTAAGTGATTAAAAATATTTTTAATCATTGAATTGCCATCTCAATTAATATATTGTCCACCATCTTTAGATTTTTCCGAAACATTTTTAATTATATTATTAATAGTATCAAAAATAACCTTGGTTAAAATATTGCTATTAGATTTTGATGTTGAAAGTAAAACATGATAATTATTATCTTCAAATGCTTTTCTTAAGGAATTGAATAAAACATCTAAAACATTTTTATCAAATAAATATTTAGCATTTGTTTGAAGCAAAACTTTTTTGATTGCTTGAACGAATGATGCGATTGATTTATTTTGAATAATATCATTCACAAATTCATTATTTATTGAGCCAAATGCAATTGGTAATGAAAATGAATTTTTAAATTTAGGATCAGAATAAGCTCATCCATTTTTACCGATTTCACCTTTGATAGTTAGTTCATTTTTAACTAAATAATCATATAGTTCTTCCAAAGTTAAATATTCTTTATTATTTACTAAAACTTTTTTTCAAACTTCTTCATTAGAAAATGAATCAATATTAGATTTTGCTAATAATGCATATTTCCCATTGCCTAAATATGAAACAGCGCCAGCAACTGTTACATTAGTTTTGTTTTCAGTTTTAGTATTTGTTAAAGTAAGTAATTTTTGAGATTTTAATAATTTTGGAATTCTTGTATTTTGGTAAAAATCATAGTAATCTGCAAACCTAATATCAGGTGCAAAATAATTTGGATCTGGTGTATATCCTTCAAATATTGCTTTAATAATTTCTTTTACATATACTGAAGGAATTTTTTTAACAATATTTTCTTCGCCTGGTTTTGGTTTAAGTAAGAAATCATCAGTGTTAGTATTTTGAATTGATGAATTCAAAACTGATGGGTTTGTTTGTTCATCTTTTAATTTTCCTACTTCTTGTTTAGTTCCGTAAATTTTATTATTTCTATCACCTGTGTTAATAAAATGATAAACATTCTTTTTATTTGTTTTTTCATCAACACTTTCAACAGTAAGTGTTTGTCTTATTCCAACATTTAGCTTTCCAACTTCTTGTTTAATTTTTTCAAGAATTATATTTCTTGCAAATTCTCTTGCTTTATCTCTAACTATTGATTGAGTCTCTTTTAATCTATCGTTATTTGATAAATATTGAGCATTTAACTTGGAAATATCTTTAGGATCCACAATTTGTTTTTCAATTGATTTAATGCTTCATAAAAATTCATTATTTTTTCAATTATATTTAGTTCAATCAACATTATTATTAGGCCCCATTAAAGGTCTACTTTTTCATGGGTTATTAAAAAGCGTATCCAAATCTTTAGCATCTAAACGTTTTGTTTCTTTTTTGACAAGTGGTTTTGATCCATCATGAATTCCATTATAATAATATGTTGAAATAACCTTATTTCAAACTGAAAAATATTTTAATTTTTCATATTCTGAAGGATTAGTTTTGCGATAGTTTGAAATAAATTTTAAATGTGAACCTTTTCAATTAGATTTTGATTCATCTTCTTGTTCATTTCAGTTTAATTTATATCTATATCAATTAAAACTTGTAATTTCTTTTCTTTTTCTAATTCATTGTTCAGGTAATAAATAATTGCCTCCTGATATTGTTTCAAATTGTTCTTCTTTATTTATTAGTTCGGTTTTGCCTATTGAAGATAAATAATTTTTAATAGTAAATTTATTTTTTAGCTTATCTTGATCATTTAAAGCGTCTTTTGTAGACAAAGGAGAATCTAATTTAATATCTGAATTAGCTTGTAAAGTTGAATTGTAATATCATTTTCCTTTTTCATTAGGTTTTTCTTCAAAACCTAAAGCTTTAAGAAAGTCAGATCCTTTAATAGTTTGTAAAACACCACTTGCTTTTCATTTATCATAATCTTTAATATCTAGCGATGCTTCTTTGGTTTTTGTATTCAAAAACAAAGAACGAGGATTAGTTAAATACTTCCCTTTATTTGTTTCAGTTGAATAAACTATATTAGCAATATCTTTTAACTTTAATTCTTTTTTGAACTTAAATTCAGTTAATTCATTAGTTTTTATTTCCTTTTCATATGGAACAAACTCACCATTTTCTTTTTTGTATAGTTTAAATTTATATGAACTTCCTAAACTAAATTTTCTCATATTATAATCAAGAGAGCGTTCTTGATTTTCATTTAAAGGAATTGGGGCTGGAGGTAATTTTGCAAGTTTTTCTTGCTTTTGAGCATCAGTTAAAGTTGTATCATTTTCAATATCTAAACGTTTTTGAACATTAGTTATGCTATATTTATTAAGTGAAAAATCAATTCCAGAAGTTTTATTTTTTGAAGCATAATAAAACTTCATAAAATCCTCTGTCTTAATATATTTATTTCCATCTGAAATATTTAAATTACCAAATTTATCTTTTAATTGAATGTATTGACGGTCATTCTTAGGTAAAGTTAATGAATAGTCAAAAATATTATTTGCTGGGGTTGTTCCGAAATTATAAGGTTTTTTTGTAAATTTATTTTCGTCATCAATTTGGTCAAAACCACCATTAGGAACATTTCCTGTGGGATTTACATCTAAATCTGTTGTTAAATCATGCAATCTGGAAATTCTATCATATGAATTTATAGTATTAGAATACGATGTTTTTACATCAAAAAATAATGTAAAAATGCCAGAAGTTAAAAATATTAATATTGTTAAACATATCAAAGTTATTTTGTTTCTAGCAAGAGATTTAAAAACTTCTTTAAATAAACGTCCCATATTCAACTCCAAATGTTTAGTATATTATTATATATTACATATATAATAAAATAAAATGCAATTATTATACCTTAGTTATAATTTTTAAATATAAAAAAATAACTAATAATGATATTAAACAATATTAATTTCATAATTATTAAGGAAAAATCTATAAAAATTACTCTAAATTATTCTTTATTATAGTTTTTCATTCACGAGGAATACCTTCGGGTGTAAGTTTATTTTTTTGAAAATATAACAATATATTTTCAATATCGAAAAAAATATTTAATTTTAAAACATTAACATTTAACATTAGTTTTTGTGTTATTCATTTAGCATTATCAATCTCAAGATTATACTTCTTTGATTTTAAAAAACAAAAATATGAGTTCATTTTTCCAAGTTTGTGTGATATTTCTACTAAGTTTTTAAATTCAGAAACAGCTCTTGCCGTTATAAAATCAAATTTATTATAATCGGTTGAATTTTCGCATCTAATATTAACTATGTTAATATTTTTAATATTTAATTTGGTTATAACTAATTGCAAAAAAGAGCATCTTTTCTTTTGTGCCTCATAAATTGTTAGGTTAAAGCTTTCATTTTTAAAAATTAAAAAAGGTAGCGAAGGGAATCCTGGTCCTGCGCCAATATCTAAAATATTTTTATTATCTAAATTTGTAATGTTTTTTTCTATTTCCTGAAAAATTAAAATGTTTTCAATAATTCCATATTTAAAAAGTTTTCCATCATAAAAACCTGTTAAATTGTATTTAGAATTTTCGGTTTCAATTAATTCATAATATGAGTTTAATTTTTCTTTAATTTCGTTAGTTAAATTAGGGAAATATTCATTCAATAATTTATTTCTTTTGTCTAATGTAATCATTATATACTTCAGTTATTGAAGTTTTATTGATATTTGCTTCAATAACTTTTCCTAAAAATTCATCTAATGATAATATTCTTAATTTTTTATAATTTTGGGTATTTTTTAAATTAGTAGAATCAGTGACAATAACTTCAGTAACATTATTATCATTTTCGAACATATCAAAACCCTTTGAAAAAAGTCCATGAGTAGCAGCGACAATAATTTTTTTAGCACCTTGTTCTTTTAATGCTTGAACTGCATGTAATATTGTTCCTCCAGTGTCAATTATGTCATCGTAAATAACAACATTTTTACCTGCAACATTACCAAGAACACCCATAATTTCACTTTTGTTAGGCCCTGTTCTCCTTTTGTCAATTATTGCTATTTCATCATCACTTTGTAATAGTTCAGACAATTGTCTAGCACGCACGGCACCACCATGGTCCGGTGATACAATAACAAATTTGTCTTTTCGATTTTTGAGTTCTTTTCCAAAAATAAATTGTCCCCTTAAATCATCAACTGGAATATTGAAAAATCCTTGAATTGAAGGATTGTGTAAATCAATAGCGATAATTTTTGATGCTCCAGCAGTTTGTAGTAAATCAGCTACAAGTCTTGCGCTAATTGGTTGTCTTCCTGCTGCTTTTCTATCTTGTCTTGCATATCCATAATATGTAATTACAACATTAATGTCTTTAGCACTTGCTCTTTTAAGAGAATCAATAAAAATCAAAAGTTCCATTAAATTATCATTTACCGGTTTTGAAGTATTACATATTATAAAAACAGATTTATTTCTGACGGTTAAATCCGAATATAATAATTTTTCACCGTCGGCAAAAGTTATTTTTTGAATAGGCGAAACCTCTATATTAATATATTTTGATATTTTTTGCGCTAGTTCTCACGAATTTTCTAAGCCAAAAATAACTACATCATTTGAATTTTTAATACTCATTTTGCTTTCCTATGTTTATATTTTATTATTCATTTATTGATATTTATTAATTTTACATTTATTTGTATTAAAAATTAATATTATCAAGTTTTCACCATACTTAAAACATAATTTTTAATAATTTGGAAAATTTTGAGAAATTAAGACATGAGTTTTCACAAATTTTTATCAATTTTTAACTTGTTAAGCATTTAATGTTTAAAATGAAAATGTAAGGAGAAAAATGACAAAAAAACAGCAATTAATTAAATTGAATAACGAATTTGATTCAAATTTATTAATTAAAGATATAAAAAAATACAATAATGTAAAATCATATATAGATGAAGATGCAGATAATCCTAAAGTAAAATATTATCTTTTTGTCGTAAATGAGGATAATAAAATTGTTAGAGGTAATAAAGGTGGAACTATGAAACAAAGTGAATTTCAAGAATTAGTAATTAATGAATTTAAAGAGCAAAAGAAGTTTAATGAACAACAAATTAAATTTAATGAATTTGTAATAAATGAATTTAAAGAACAAAGAAAATTTAATGAATCATTTTCAAAGCGTTTAGATTCTATTGAAAGTAGATTAGATTCAGTTGAAAAAAGACTAACAAAATTAGAATCATTCCACAAAAAGGAGTTATAGACATTTGATGAATATATGCAAATAAATAGCCCATAATAATTAAACTAGGACAAATTAATTAGACTCAATTTATTTGTTTTGTATATGCCTCTCATAATTCATGAGGGGTTTTTAAATTGAATTTCTTAATAAATCTTTCATTATTATATCAATTAATAAATTGGTCAATTTTTTCTCTTAACTCATCAAATGTTAATGTTTTAACTTTTTGTTGAAAAATAGGAAAAATTTCAGTTTTTAATATCGAAAAGAAATATTCAATTTCTCTGTTATCCAAAGAATTTCCAACTCTTGACATTGAAATAATTCCATTATGTTTTTTCATAAAATTTAGATAATCATGTGAAGAATACTGATATCCATGATCTGAATGAATTATAAAATTAGACGGAAATTTTGTTGATGAAATATGTTTCATTACAAGAAAAACATCATTGTTTTTTGATAAATTTCAACTTACAATTTTTTTGGTCTTGTGATGAATTAATACTGATAGATAAACATGATTTTCTCTCACATCTTTTGGTGAAGGAATGTATGACACATCAGTAGCATAAATATCATTATTTTTTCCATCATAATCTCGATTAGCGATGTTTAAAAATTTTACATTTGTATTCTTTACTTCACGTTTTCTTTTTGCTTGTCTTATTGAACAATGCAAGCTAAGTTTTTGCATATATCTACCTAAAGTGCGTGCATTTATTGAAATATTATTATTTTTCTTTAGAAAAATAGATAGTCTTTCTCTTCCAAATCTACCTTTATTTGTATTAAAAGCTTTAACTATTTCCATTTCATATTTAATTTTTTGTGTTTTGCTATTGCTTTTATTTTTCAATCTATAGTAAAAGGTGGATTTTTTTATACCTAATACATTCATTATTCCAGCGTTTGTTAATTTATTTGAAATTGTCTTTTTAATTTTCTTTACAACTTCGTCCAAATTTTTACTTTTATATTTATCAAGTATTATTTCATAATAAACGTTTAGTATTAATTTTTTAAGATCTTCTTTACTTAATTTACTCAATGCTTCATCTTGCAATTTTTCTCTTAATTCATCATCCTTTTTATTCTTTTTTCTTCTACCAACGTTTTTGCCTTTTTTAGGAGCTTTCCCGGTCTGTGATTCTATATTCATACCTAAATTATAATTATTAAATTTGGTTTTAATCAAATGTAAAGCATTCTTTCAATAATTGATATTTTTCTTTGTTATTCGAATGTATTTAGACATAAATTCTTTTTTTGTTATGTCATAGTTAATATATAGTTCGTATAAATTAAAAACTTTTAATCATTCATTTTTCTTTAAGTGTCTACCCATTAAATCCCTCTTTTCTTAAAAATGATAAAAAACTCATAACGTCAATTATGAGTCTAATTTTTTTGTCCAAGTTTAAATTATGGGTTTTATTTTTTATTTACAAGTTTTTTATTTTGACATTTTTTCTTATATTGAAGTGTAGAGATAATGATAAGTTTAAACAAAATAAGCTACGCATAATAAAATGAAAACAAAAAATATAGAAATTAATTCTTACAATGAAATTGGTTTAAAAACATGATTATCATTAAATAAATCTTACAGTTCTTATAATAATATAAATTCTATTTAGTACATGATAAAGAAAATAAAGAAGACTATAAACAAAGTAAGTTCCAAAAATTTGTAAAACAAAAGAAATTTAATTAATTATTTTCAAATCGTTTAGATTCTATTAAAAATAGATTAACTTTGGTTGAGAATAAACTAAATTTTGTAGAGACAAGATTAACAAAATTGGAATCATTTCATGATCCTGAAAGTATTTTGTATAATATTAAATAATAAGTAATTTATATAGTTAATTTTAGTATAAGCGTTAAAATCTACAAAAATTCATGGTAGATTTTCTTATAAATTAATTTAGCAATGCTTACTAAAACAATATAAGAAAACACAAAAAGTAAAAGTCATAAGTAAAATATTGGAGGTAATGCTTTTAGACTTAATCAATTATTAAGATTTGGAATATATTGAGCAGAAGTGACAAAAGCTATACCAAAGATTGATGTTATGTATATAGAAGTAGAAGCATTTGTTTTAAAGAAAGGCATTTTATCACTTCTTAAGAAATGGATAATAATTGTTTGCGTCCACATTGAAGTAACAAGTCATCCTGTCCAAAACATTTGTTTAAATTCATTTGCTTTGATGGAATCAATAGTTAAATCTTTAAATTGAGAACCAATTTGATTAGGAATAAATACATAATATAAAATTAAAAATGACATTATATCAATAGCAGTACTAATTAAACCGAATCAAATCATAAATCTAAGTATTGATTTATGTTCTCATTTTTTAGGCTTTTTAATAAATTCTTTATCAACATTATCTCAAGGTATTGCGCCACAACATAAATCATAAATTAAGTTTAAAAATATAATTTGAACTGGAGCAAGCGGTACAAAAGGTAATAATATTGCTGCTAAAACAATACTAATAATATTTCCAAAGTTAGATGAAACAGTCATTTTAATATATTTATTTATATTAGCATGCGTTTTTCTACCTTCATTAATTGCAGTACTTAATACATTTAAATCTTTTTCTAGCAAAATAATATTAGCAGTTTCTTTTGCAATATCAACAGCTGTATCAACAGAAATTGAAACATCAGCAACTTTCATAGCATTAGCATCATTAATTCCATCGCCCATGTAACCAACAGTATGTCCGTTTTTTCTTAAAATAGTTATAATTCTTGCTTTTTGGTCAGGACTTAATTTTGCAAAAATTTCAGTGTTTTCAACATGAACTGCTAATTCTTCATCGCTCATATTAATTAAATCTTTGCCAAGCAAAATCTTATCATATGGAATTCCAACTTTTTCGCATATAGCTTTAGTTACTAAAGCATTATCGCCAGTTAAGATTTTGATTTCAACACCACGATTATGTAATTCTTTAATTGCTGCTTCTGCCGAATCCTTAGGAGGATCTAAAAAAGTTAAATATCCAATTAAAGTCATATCTTTTTCATCATTTATTGAAAATTTTCCAACAGGAGCAGCATCGTTTTTAGAAGCTATTGCAATAACACGCATTCCTTCCTCTGAAAATTCTTCGACTTTCTTTAAAACTTTTTTTATCATTGGTTTAGTTAAATCTAAAACTTTACCATCTTGATATATAGTACTGCAAACACCAATAATTTCTTCAACAGCACCCTTTGTAATCATTTTAATACGATTATTTTTTAAAGAACGAACTAATACTGACATTCTTTTACGATTAAAATCAAAAGGCAATTCATCGATTTTTTCAAAATGTAATTCTAAATTGTCTAATGATTTTTCTTCGTCTGCTAATTCGAGTGTTTTATTGATAATTGATTTATCTAATAAATTTTTAAGTCCTGTTTGATAATATGAATTTAAAAATGCATATTTTAAAACATATGGATCTTCATTTCCACTAACATCTAAGTGACGCTCTAATATAACTTCATCTCTTGTTAGTGTTCCAGTTTTATCAGTACATAAAATATCCATTGTTCCAAAATTTTGAATGCTATTTAAATTTTTAACAATGGTTTTTTGTTTCCCCATTGTTATAGCGCCTTTAGACAAACAACTAATAATAATCATTGGTAGCATTTCAGGAGTTAATCCTACTGAAATAGTTATTCCAAATAATAATGCATTTATTCATTTATTGTTTTCTTTGTTTGTAAATCCAATAATTAGAAATACAATAGGAATAACTATTGCCATAATAATTGTTAGCATAATAGATATTTTTTTAACACCCTTTTCAAAATTAGTTTGAATTGGTTTTTCATTTATCTTTTGTGCTACTTGGCCAATATATGTTTCATTTCCCACTACTACTACAATAGCTTTTGCAGAACCTGAAATAATATTAGATCCCATAAATGCTAAATTAGGATAATCAGTTATATTATCATATGATTTATTTGGATCTATTTGTGCATATTTTTCAATAGGTTCAGATTCACCAGTCAAGGAAGATTGAGAAATAAATAAATCTTTTGCTGATAATATTTTAACATCTGCAGGTATTATATCGCCTGCAGCTAAATGAACAATATCACCAACAACAATTTCTGATAAAGGGATTTCTTGCAATACTCCGTTACGTTCTATCAAAGAAGTGGTTTGAATTATTTGAGTGAGTTTTGATGCTGAAGTTGCAGATCTTTGTTCTTGAATAAAATGAATAATACTACTTAAAAAAACCATAACTAAAATAATTGTCATAGTTATATATGAAGGTTTTTCCTTTTTTGTTAAAGGAATAATAACTTCTACAATCATTGATATCATTGAAAGAATAAAAAGAATAATATTAAATAAGTTAAAAAACGATCTAACAATTCTTTTTCAAACATTGTCAGCACCTTTTTTGCTTATTTGATTTTTACCAAACTCATCTTGATTTTGTTCAATTATTTCTTCATCAATAATCCCGCGTTTAGAACTATTAAATTTAGCAAAAACATCATCATTAGATAGTGAAGATATTTCAATTAATTTTTGTTTTATTTTTAACAATTTTTCTTCATTTTTATTAGGTAAAACAGAAGCCATTGAGATGTCCTTTCTGATTTATCAAATAAAGATTTACCAAGAAAATTTAAGATCTATCAAAATAAATCTTAAATTATTCTCGTAATAACCTTCTTCAATAGATCTCATTTTATTCCTTTAAAATTATTATAATTTTACCATTATTTTTAAGTTTTAAAAAAGATAAAAAAATAGCAGATTTGCATCTACTATTTATTTTTAAAAATTATTAATTAATTGAACATAAAACTTGGCTAAATACTTTATCGTCATCTTTACCGGTTTTCAATACTAATTTCCACTTAGCTACATAGTTGCCATTTTCCTCCACTATATTAACGCCTCTATAATTTCCTTTTTTTACAGCAACATTAATTGTTGAATTTTTGCCATGGCTAATTGCTTTATTATTAACTGATATTCCAGGTATAGTTTTACCTTTATTATTTTTTGTTAAAACTTTACCATTTTTTAAAGCAACAGGATTTTGTTGTTTTGCAAGTGCTTGTCTTAATTCCGATAATTTGTTAGGATCAACTGTAAATAATTTTCCAGCAACTGATGCTTCATAAACTTCTTGTGATCTATATTCTTTTAATTGAGCTTTTTTAAATCCTTCAATAGTTTTACTATATTCTTTTTCTGGATTTCCATCATTACATAAATCTTTTAATTTATATTTAAGAGTTACTTTTCCTTCTTCAATATTTCTTTCAAGTTTTACATCTTTAATTTCAGCACAATCTAATGGATAATCATTATTTTCAGTTTTAAATTGACTATATTGAACAGTTGAAGCTTCAGTATTAGCAATATCACCTTGATAATTAAATTGTAATTTATCATTAAATTTATCTAAATCAAATGTTTCTTTTTTAAATCCAGAAACTTCATATTCAACATAAGTTGTTTCGCTACCTTTAGTTAGAGTAACTTTAACTTTAACTATATTTTTGTATTTATTTGCAGAAATAATTTCTTTTTTAACAGTAACGTCAGAAGGAAGATTATATTCAACATTATTTTTCATTAATTTAAATGTATCAATATTTGCATCTGTTCCTAATATATTTTCTTTATTTTCATATTCTAAAGTTACACCACTTAATAATGAATTTAAAGTATCTTCTTTAAATCCAGATATTGTTGCTTCAACTTCTTTTGAAACAAGTGAACCATACACTAATTTATATGTTACTTTTAGTTTATTGTTTGTAAAATCTTTTTCAACTTTTGAAATTACAACATCACATCTTGGAACATTAGGTTTAACAATATTGTTATTATCAATATCAACTAATTTTGTGATTTCTTTATTTTTATAATCAAATTTGTCTTTATTTTGCTCAACTAATTCATTTAATCTGTTTTGGTCATAAATATCAAATTCTTCTTCAATTGTTTGGATTTCTTTTACATCCCCAAGGTTTGGTACTCCTTGACCAATATATTTTGCTAATTTAAATTTAAGTGAAATTTTATTACCATTTTTCACTAATTTTGCTGAAGCTATATTAGTCCCATAAAGAGGTCTATGATCTTTCAATTCAAAAATTGCTTTTCTTGTTGGATCATTAGGATTATTTTTATCATATTTTTTATTATAGAATTTATAATCTTGATATGAATAGTATAAATTGGCTCCATCTGCCATACTATCTACTAATTGTTTAACATCAGTTTCATGAATTAATTTTGTATTTTCCTTAAACTTTTCACGTTGATCAATTAATACATTTTTATCACTTGGATGTGTTGTTATTTCAAATTCTCTAACTAATGAATAAGTTCCTTTAGTTATTTTGGCTGAGAATTTTCTTTTTCCGTTTTCTCATTCATCTTTTGATATTTTATCTTTTAATCATTTAACGTCTGAAATTTGATAGGTAGAATCTATATCATGATTTTCTTTATCAGAATATTTCATTTTATTTAAATCTAATTCATTTAAATCTAAATTATCAGTTGATTCTGAATATTTAGCAGTAAGTCCTTCAACATAATCATTGAATTTCTTTTGTTCTGGATCTGTTATTTCAGGTTTCTTGAACCCTTCCAATATTCTTGTAATATAACTTTTACTTACTAAACCATTTTTGTTGTTTTTTAAATAAAATTTAATTTTTAATTTAGTTAAATCTGTTTCAATAGGTTCAAAAGTAGCATTTGCAATTTCGTAATCATCTTTGTTTTCTGTTACACCAGATTTAAATTGTCATTTAATTTTAGTTGAATCATTAGCATTTTTTGCTTCAATATTTTCTTTATTTTCATAATCAACATTATCGATTTTATTAACAAGTTTATTTATTTTGTCTTGTTCATCTTGTTGAACATTCTTTTTAAATCCATCTAGTTTCAATGCTTTTGTTGTTGATTTAATTTTACCATCTTTTGTTTTTAGCGAAACCATAGGTTGTAAAATTCCATTATTACTTTCAGAAGCGTTTAGAGTAATACTATCTATTTCATATTTTTCTTTGTCAAACCCAGAAAATTCTAAGTCCTCTTTTTTTACATCCTTGGCTTCAATATTTTCTTGAGGCGTTGTTCCTTTATAAGAAACAGTTACTTTATTAAGTTCTTCATTAATTAATTTTTGATGATCAACTACTTTTTTAAATCCAGAAATAGTGAACTTTTGCGATACTATATTTCCTGTTTTTTTAGATTTAATTTCAAGGTTAACTTCAACCTTGTCATCATTAATTTTTTTAATTCCTAAAACAGAAACTTCATATTTTGAAGAATTAATTCCTGAAACTTCAAGAATTTTTTCAGGTGAAGGTTCTTTAACAAACTCATCAACTGTGTGTTCTTTTCTATATTTTTCAGGAACAGTAAGTTTTACTTTTCGCTACATTGTAATATCAAGTGCAACACTATGAGATAATTTATAGAGTTGCATTTTTATATAAAAAAAGAGCAACCATTTTGCTTCAGAAGGCGGTTACTCATGATTAATAATTATAATCATTTAAATTATACCAATAGAATTCTAATAAAAGAATATTTAAGTAAAAATTACTCAATTAGGAAAATATCTAAAGAAATTAAAAAAAGTCCTTCAACAATATCACGAGAAATCAAAAGGAATTTTGATTGCTTTAATTTAGAATACAATCCTGAAATAGCTGATAAAAAAGCTATGACTAGGCATAAACACAAGTTTTATTTTTGAGATCGTCATATATATGAAAAATATGAAGATTTTACCAATCAATTTGTAGCATTATATGATGGTAAAAAATGAATGGTTGAAAATACTTATTTTTATATTAAAAATAATTTTAATTACCCTATCCCTTCGCTTAAAACAATTTTTAATTGGATAAATTCAGGAAAATGGGCTATACAACGGAAAGAATTATTGCGAAGATATTATAAAAAGGGCGGAAAAAGAGCAAATACAAATATAATTGATAGACTAGTTGGCGCTAAATATGTAAAGCCAATTTGAACTCGTCCACAAGAAATTAATGATAGATCTGAGTTTGGTCATTGAGAATTAGATCTTATTTGTGGCAGAAATGTTCGTGGGGCATATCATATCATTACATTTGTTGAACGAAAAACTAGATTTTGCTATACAGCAATGATAAAGGGAAAACATCCAGATAATTTAAATAGAATTCTTTCTAAACTTATAGGTTCCAACAATATTCCTGTTAGATCAATTACAACTGATAATGGATTTGAATTTAGAAAATTAGGGTTATTAGCTTATAAATTTGATATATGCATATATTTTACAGACAAATATGCATCTTGGCAAAAGGGAAGCAATGAAAATTGAAACGGTTTATTTAGAAGATATTTTCCTAAAGGAACTAATTTTGATGAAATTGATCCTGAATACATTAAAGAAGTGACATTAGAAATTAATTATAAACGTAGAAAAATATTGAACTGAAATTCTTCATTAGAATATTACAAGGAAAATTTAATTGAAACTTACAATAAGATTTTTGAATAATTATTAATATTTAATTTAAAAACACTATGTGTTTATTTTTAACATATTTTTTTACTTTTTTTAATACATGAATTTTTGAAAAAAGATAAAATAAAATATGAAGCACATAGTGTTGCACTTCATATTACTTTCTAGCGAACAGTAAGTTTTACTTTTCCTTTAACAATGTCTAAATTTTCTTTACATGAGATAGCAGCTAAAGGAAGTGTTGTTAAAGATGACAAACCTCCGATTAAACTAAAAGCTAATGCTTTAATATTCTTATTTTTTTTCATATTTACCTTTCGTTAAATTTAATAATAAATTTACATATTTAATTATAGCAAAGTTAAATATGCTTCAAAATAAAAAATAACAAGAAAAGAACTTCTTATTACTAATAATAAAATTAAATGTATTTTAATTTATTTTTCTAACAATAAAAGTTGAATGTATATCATCATATGTATATTGATAGTCAGATTCTTTTTCTTCAAGCAAACTTTCAACACATTCCTTTAAAGCTCCACTACCTTTTCCAACCATAATATGTAATTCAGTTTCATATGAATTTTGATCAAATTCAAAAAACGTGTTTAGAACTTTAGCAGTAGCCTCATCAATACTTTTACCATGTAAATCTAAAAACTTATTCATTTTTGTCCCCTTCTTTTATCATTTGACATTTTGGGCAAAAATATGTTCCTCTTCCATTTACTTTTATTTTTTCAATTTTATAATTACAAATTTTGCAATTATCTTGATTGGTACCATGCACCATTAAATATTTTTGATAATTACCAATTTTATTATTAAAACTTTCAAATGAATGAATTGTAGTTCCTCCATTTAAATATGATTTATTCATTATTTCGTCTGCTAATTTTAAAATTATTTTTCAATCATTTAAACTAATATTTTTAGTAGAGCTTTTAGGATGAATTTTTGCAGCGAATAAAACTTCATCTGCATAAATATTGCCAATTCCGGCAATTAATGTTTGATCTAATAATTTAGTTTTAATTGCAACATTTGAATTTTTAACTTTATTATATAAATCTATAACATCAATATCTTTAGGTTCTTTAGCTATTGTATGATAAGGTTCCAATAAATTTCTAGTAATTTCATCATTATAATTTCTAATATGCAAAGTACCAAACATTCTTGAATCATTATAGTGAAGTTCACTATTATCATTAAAGATTAATTTAAACATACAATGTAATGAATGCTTAGTTTCATTTTCATAATATTTATATTTTCCTTCCATTCTTAAATGAGAATAAAGGAAAATATTATTTGATAAACTAAATATAATTAGTTTTCCTTTATTTTTAATATCAATTATTTTTTGATTAATTAAATTTTTTTTGAAATAATCAAAACTAAATTCTTTTAAAATCTTGCCCTTAAAAACAACAAAATCTTTAATTGTTTTATTTAAGCAAGTTAGTTTAATATTGTCAATAACTGTTTTTACTTCTGGAAGTTCAGGCATAATTTAAAAATTATATAAAAATTGATTAAAATAAGAATATTATGAGTAATAAAAAATATAACGAATTAATTATTTCTACTACAGATACTGTTTTAGGTATAGGCGGCAAAGTAAATGAAAAAATCAAAAAATTAATTTATGAAATTAAAGGAAGAGATGAAAATAAAAAATTAATAATATTAGTTTCATCAATAAAGCAAGCTAGAATGTTTCCTGAATGAAATATTCAAGCTGAGCAATATGCTAAAAAATATTGGCCTGGAGCAACAACTTTAGTAGTTAACAATCAAGGTTTTAGAATGCCTAATCAAAAAAAATTACTGGAATATTTAGAGCAAAATGGCCCTATTTATATGTCAAGTTGTAATTTGTCAAATGCTCCGGTTTGCAAAACTATTGAAGATGCAAAATTAATTTTTCCTGAAATTAAAAATATATATAATTTTGGAAAAATGTCACAACAACCTAGTCAAATTATTAGAGTTGAAGATGGTGAAATATTAAGGAAATAAAATGGACAAAAAAATAGTGTATATAGCAAGTGATCATGGTGGATATGACACTAAAATAGGTTTAGCCAAATTGCTTGAAAAAGATGGATATGAAATTAAATTATATGGTGCACAAGACAAAACTACTTCTGTTTCTTATTCGGAAATAGGTATTGAATTTGCTAAATTACTAACTAAAAATAAGGATAGTGATAAAAACTATTATGTAGCATTATGTGGTTCCGGTATTGGAATAAGCATTGCTCTTAATCGTTTTAAAAATATTAGATGTGCTCGCGTCACAAATGAAGAAGAGGCTAAATTAGCAAAAATGCATAATAACGCTAATATATTATGTTTTGGAGGAAGATTTATAAATCCGGAACAAGCTTATAAAATGTTTAATGTATGAAAAAATACCACCTTTGAAAGCGGTCGTCATGTAGCAAGAATTGCTAAATTAGGAGAAATCGGGGAATAAAGCCGTTTCTTTTTTTAATCAACTTTTGATGTATCAAATAATCCAAAAATGCGATAAATTGGAGAAATTGTTATTCAAGCTTCTGGGTCTATTTTTATTATTTCGGCTTTAATTATGCTTTGTTCCAAAAATAAAGCAAGTGTTTCAATTTTTATACTATTGCTTTGATTATATCCGGATGTTATATTTGAATAATTATATCCATGTCAATAATTGATTTCTTTTAAATGTTTAATTATTAAATCAGCTTTTTTAGTATAAATTTCAATTTTAACTTTCTTATATTTAGGATATAAAATTTCAACAAGACCATTGTAAACAAATATATAAATAATAGTTGCAATCACACGTAATAAAAATGCTCCTGGATTTCAAGGTTTATTTTCTTTATTTACACCACCAAGTTCAATTCCTAATATTAATACTATTGAAAAAGCGGCAAAAATTAGTGCAACAATAGTTGAAATGAAACCAATTCCTCTTTTTTTAACTCTTGAAACATAATAAACAATAACATCACTTCCGGCGGTAGAACCAGAATTTTTCCATGCGATTGCTGAAGCAGCACCAGCACAAACCCCTCCGATAATTGCATAAATTATTATTGGTCAGGTAGGATTTGATCAAGTCGAAGTTGTAATGAATGTATTAGGATATTTCCCATACACATTTCATGGGATTAATTCATTTCATTTAGTTTTGTCTTTATTTCAATTTACATAATAAATTGAGATTTTGTCAAAAAATTCACCAACAGGTTTAATTAATAAAAAACTTTGTATTAAAACTAAGAATAATAATCAATAAAAAGTTAACAACATAAAGATGCGAGGATTTTTCTTTCAAAAAGCAATGATAAAAGGAAAATTAAGCGCTAAATAAATGTATGCAAAATAAGGTGCAGTTTTGGATATTGTATAAGTTAATGCTTGAACTAAAGCTGAAACACCAGAGGCTACAGTTGCGGCCTTAGCTAAAAACGTTGCAACACCAATATTATATAAAAGAGCTGATAAAAAAATAAACATCATTTTTTTAGGAAACTTTTTTCAAATATTAAAAAAATTAAGTTTATATGGATTTAAATCATAATCATTTTTTTTAGTTATTTTTGCCATTTTTTTCTCACTTATAAATACGTTAATATGTTAACATATTATTTTATCTTTTAATTATATATAATTTAAAATGTAAGGATATATAGATATGAAAAAAAATAAATTATTATTGACTTTAATTCCATTGTTTTCAACTCCATTTTTAGCAATTTCATGCAAATGTGAAAAGAAAACTAAAGATGAAAATTTAGAACAAATTATTAGCAAAGCAAATATAGAAGTTTCAACTGAATATAAAAACAATCATACAGCTAATGAAGCAATAAATGATTCAAATTTTAAAAGTTTAATTAATATCAATAATATTGATAAAAATAAATATGAAACATCAATATTAAGTATTAAAAAGCATAATGAAACATCAGTCGAATTAACTATTCAATTAAAATCTAAAGCAACTAATAAAACTATTAGTAAAAAATTTATTGTTGATGGTTTTAAAAAAGAAAATATTATTGATCATCAAAAATTAATTAATGAAGAAGCTAAAAAAATAATAACTAAATATACAAAGCCAAATCCTGGAAACACTGAAGCAAAGGATGTTAAATTTGAAGATTTTGAATTTTCAGGATTTGACAAAGAAAAATATGAAATATCTAAGGAAAGAACAAGATTAGATGCTTCTAATAGCAAAAACGGAATATTAAATGTTTATCCAGTTTTAAAAACAAAAGATGGAAAGTATTTTTCAAAACCTCTTACCTTACCTCATGATTTTAAGTTTTTTAAAAAGAAAGACTTAAAACAAGAAAAAATAAATTCATTGTTAAATGAAGTTGATTCTCTTGAATATTCTGGTAGTTCAAATATATATTCTAAAGATGCAAACGATCCAACACAAATATCATGAAAATTCCACCCTAGTGTATATGGTGAATCTGAAGATGATTATGAATTAATAGTTGAAGAAATAAAATTAAATGAAGAAAACTATAATGAAATCTTAGTTAAATATAGACTAAAAGATAAAATAAATAATTTGATTAGCCAAAACACAAGAACTAAAACAATTTCAGGATTCAAATCAATGCCTGAATCTAAAATAAAAATTGAAAAGATTAAAACGGAAATTAGAAATTATTTTGCAAATGCAATCAATAAGATATTATCTGATCCTTTAATATCAGAATATGAAAAAAATAAATATAGAGATAATGCTAAAAGACAAAATTTTATTAAATATGCCACTGAATCTATAAGTGCATATAGCTGACATAATTTAGAATTCTTTTATGAAGATGATGAAACATTTATAAATGCATATAGAAATATTTTTAAAGGTTTATTAGAAAATGCTTTAAATACTGAAAAATTAATACCTGAAATAATACGAAATTTTAGTAATAAACTATTTGATAATAAGGAATGAAAAAAACTATATAAGCAACAATTTATTAAATGATTACTTCAATATAAAAATTTCGAACAAGAGAAAAATAAATTAGGAATAGATACAGAATCAATATTAAAAAATAACCTTGAATATTTGTGAAACTTGTCAAGAATTAGCGATATTGAAAATATATTAGTTAATAAAAAAACAAACCCTAAAGCGCTTAATAAATTAACTGAAGAAATTAAAAATAAATGTAGAGAAAAATTCTCAACTTTATTAAATGATAGTGATAGACTACCTGATTCAAAATATCCTGAATTAAAAGATATTAAAAAGATAATTATTGAGTTTTATTTAGATAGTGCAATTTATTATGCTAAAAATAAAGTTGCATTTGATAATTTAGTTTCAAAGATAAAACCATATTAAAAAATAGGAGCTTTTACTAGCACTTATTTTTTAATTATTTTATTTTAATCTACTGTTGAAGTGTCAAAATGACCATTTAAATCGTGTATATTTGAAGTGCAAATTCAAGCATGCGTGTCAATTGATTTAATTTGCTCAAAAATATATTCTTTTTCTAAATACAAAGCAATGGTTTCAATTTTACCTAAATCGTGATGTTTAAATCCACTAATTCCATAAAAAATATTGAACGCATGAATGTAACCAATTTTTTTAAAATGTTCAACAATTCATTCAATCTTGTCTGAATAAATTTCTATTTTAACTTTTTTATATTTTGGATAAAATTTATTAACTATTATTGTAAATAAGAATAGATAAACAAATGTTCCCATAACACGAACAATAAATTGTTCTGATCTTCAAGGGTGTTTTGAAATTTTTCCTGCTGCTTCAAGCGAACCAATTACAATAGTTGAAAACGATGAAAAACATAAAGCAACTATTAAAAATACATTACCGACCGGTTTTTTATTTTTATATGCTATATAGTTAGATATAACAGAAGTTCCACCAATTGATCCTCTTTGTCTTCAAGCAATAACTGATGCAAAACCCTCACAAATTCCTCCTAATGCTGCATATATTAAAACAGGTCAAGTAGCACGATTTCAAATAGGGCCTTTTTGAGTTAAATTAATTGTACCAAGTTTTGTATCAATTATTTCCTTGCCATATGGATCTCAATAACTACCTTTGCCATTCGGATTATAAATTGACAAAGATTCATTAATAAATTTAACAATAGGATTTGCTTTATTGTAATCAATAAATATTAATTGAACTATTATTTGAAAAAGCATTCAATAATACGTTAATACCATGAACATTCGAGGATTTTTACGTCAGAAAATAAACATTAATGGTAAGTTTACTAAAACATAAAATAAACCATAAAATTGTTCAGTAGATGGAACTAAAAATGTTATTATTTGCGAAAGTGAAGATGTGCCAGAAGCAATTGTTGCTGCTTTTTTAAGAAAAACTGCTATGGCAATGTTATATAAAAATGCTGATACAAACATTCAAAGAACTTTTTTTGGAAATTTTTTTCATATATTAAGTAAATTAACATTATATGGATTTAATGTTTTTTGGAATTCTTCATTTTGTTTTTTTCTTAATTCTTTTTTTGCAGATTTTTTCTGTTCTAGATTAGTTCTATTATTCATCTTTTTTCTCCTTTTGTTTTGCATTTTTATCATCAAGATAATAAAATCTATTATTAGCAGGTCCAAATGCTAATTGTACAACCCCAGTTGCACCATGACGGTTTTTAGCAACTATAACATTAGTATTTGAATATTCTGAGCCATTTGCCGAATAGTTTGTTGTTAAGTCGGCGCTTGTATCTTCTTCAGATTGTGATTCATTTCGCATTTTTTTCTTTTGATAATAGTCTTTACGATGTAAGAATATTACTATATCTGCATCTTGCTCAATAGTACCTGATTCACGCAAATCACTTAGAATAGGTGTTTTATCTTCACGCTTTTCAACATTACGACTTAATTGACTAAGAGATAAAACAGGACATTTTAGTTCTCTTGCAAGTTGCTTTAAAGAACGAGAAATTTTACTTACTTCAAGTTGTCTATTTTCAGAACCTGATTTGCTTGAATCACCAATTAGTTGTAAATAATCCACAATAACTAAATCAACTGGAGTATTACGAGCAAAACGTTTAGCTAAAGTGTTAATATCAGCAATAGTTAGAGTAGGTTTATCATTTAGAAATAAGTTTCATTTATTCATTTCTTGTTTAGTTCAATAAATTTCTTTTCAATCCTCTTTAGTTAATGCTTTTGCTCTTAATTTTGATATATGAATCATTGAATCAATTGCAATCATTCTTTGAACTAATTGTGAATTTGACATTTCAAGCGAAAAGAAAAGAACTGTTTTCTTTTGTTTTGCAACTCTATTTGCAATATTTAAAGCAAAAGCTGTTTTACCAACGGAGGGACGTGCAGCTAAAATGATTAAATCGCCCGGATTTGCTCCTAAAAGCAAATCATCAAGTTGTTTATATCCAAATTCTAATCCTATTGATACATCATTTTTGTCGTCATCATTTAAATTTAAAACAATTTTTTCAACTTCCTCTGAAAGTTTTGTATAGGAAGAATTTATTTCTGAAACATCAATATTGATAAGTTCGAGTTGTAATTTACTAATTAAATCACCAACGTCAAAAGTCTCATTTTTTATAGTTTGTTCAGTTCTAGATAATAAATTAAGAATTTTTTCTAGTTTATATTGATCAATAATTTTTTTAGCGTATTTATCTAAGTCTTCTTTATAACCACCATTTTGAACTAAAAATTCAATATATTCAACTGCTTTTTTACCAAAAAAAGTTATATTAGATGACAACTTACTTTTTTCAATGTAATCTAATAAGTTTGCAATATCAAATTTAACATAGTTGTTATGTATTTCACCTATTGCTTGATATAGAATCTGATTTTGCTTAAAATGAAACATTTCAGGTTTGATTATTTCGGCAATTTCAATATATGTATCAGGATTGCGAAGTAAAAGGCCTAATAAACTAACTTCATTATTAGCAATTATTGTTTCTTGTTCATTGTTTAATGCCATAATGCCTTCTTGTTGTTATTTTTCTTCACTAATAATTAATCTTAATTTTGCGATCACATTTGGATGTAGTTTTATTGGGACATAATGTGTTCCAAATGAAGCTAAAAAGATTTTATCAATTGCATTTTTAGGAATTTTTATGTTATGTTTTTGTAGTTCTTTCTCGATTGCAGTATTTGTAATTGAACCATGAACTATGTTGCCGTTTGATTTTAATGAAAAATTAAACATTAAAGCTTCAATTTCGGTCTTAACCTCATTTGCTTTAGCTATTATTTCTTTCTCGTTATCTTCAATTTTTGTTTTTATTCTCTCAAGATTAGCCATTGTTTGCTTATTAATTGGTTGAGCATAGCCATTTTTAATTAAAAAGTTTTTACCATAACCATCACTAACTTCAACAATTTGATTTTCTTTATATTTATCAATTTTTTTAATTATTATTACTTTCATTTTGTACACTCACTATTGCTTGTTTAATATTATCTATAAATACTTCAAGAGGTTCATCACTTTCAGCAGCTGCTGCTCCAAAGTGGCCTCCTCCATTTACAGCTTCAGCAATTATTTGCACGTTTGTATCAACACCACGTGCAGATAATTTATATTTATTTGTTCCTTGTAACTTACCAACAACAAAAGCTGCTTTCCTTCCCTCAACTCTTAATATTTCATCAGAAGCTATTGCTATTATATCATTAGTAGTATCAATATCTGCATATGATAAAAAGTATCCAGGTTTAACTTCTTGTAAGTTTTCATTTAATTTTTTAACTTTGTTAAATATTTCTTCAGTTATTTTTAAACTAATAATTGATTTTTCCGCAGAAGCACCTCATTCTTCTAATAATGAGCATGCATAAAATGTTTTTGATGAAATATGTTTCTTGAACATGTTAGTATCAACATAAATTCCATCTAACAATAATTGTGCTGCTAATGAGTTTATCTTATCTTTATTGTTAGACAACGCAATCATTTCTGTAATTATTTCTGAAGCGGATGATGCAGAAGAATCAATGAAGAAATTATTCACCAATGCATATGTTGGATTTCTCATGATTCTATGATGATCGATAACTACTATATTACTTTTTAAAATGTTTTTGAATGCTGATTTATTTTCAATTCTTGTTTCATCAGAAGTATCAACTATCACTACGAGCGTTTTATCGTCGTTTAGAGCGATTGCTTTCTTATGGTTGATAAATATGTCATATTTAGAAATTCCGAGCATTTTATCAATATGACGCGTCGTTGTATCATCATAAGTAATGTTTTGAATATATGATATTTTGCCATATGATTTTGCAAGTGTATATATAGCATAAGCAGAACCAATAGCATCAAGGTCAGCATTTTGGTGACCATAAACAATAACTTTTTCAATATTTTTTGATTCTAATTTTGAAAATAAAACTTTTGAAATAAGGTTAACATTCGTTCTTGAAATATTAATTTTGATTTCGGAAAATGAACCGTAATGTCTAGATTTTTCGTTCTTTGTTAAGATAGTTGTTTGATTTCCACCGCGAGTTTGAGATTGCAACAACGCTTCTTTCGCCAGTAAATCTAATACTTCAAATTTATAAATACCATAAGCAAACCCTGCCGAAATAGTAACAGGATTATCTTTTATGACTTGATTTGGATCCAAATTTTCAAAAAATTTAAATCTATTTTTTTCAAATTCAGATAATGTTTCTTGGTTGGTTAAGATAAAAAACCTTCCATTTTCATATTGACGATAAATAAGATCATAATGTTTAATTAAATTTTCAAGCATAGTAATAACTAAAGAATAAACTTTAAAAAGTTCATCTTCACTCATAGTTGCTTTATATAGATTAATATTATCAATGTTAATTTCACCAAAAACAATTCTTTGTTTTTTATAGTCTTCTATAACGTGTTCTCTAATGGTTGTATCTTTTAAAATAACAAGATTTTTTTCTCACGTTATATGAACATCATATTTAAAATTTTCGTACTCAAAAAGAAAATCAAAAACGTCGTTCGTTGATTTCTTAATGTTAAATAATGAATTTATATTTTTGCCTATTATTGAACGTGTAAATCTTTGTTCAATAAAATTTGATATTCAAACTATTGTTCCAGTATTTAAAAATACTATAGTTCCAACATTTTCTTTATCTATTTCACTTTCTATGTATTCTGCAATGCTTGAATTTGTAAGCATATTATTCTTATTAAATTTTCTCATCATAAAAGCAAACAAAAATGTGATTGCTATTAATCAAAAAACATAAAACAAACCAATTAAAATTTGTGATTTTAGTGAATCAAATTTAATTAATAAAACAATAAATATAATACTTGGTATTAAAAATAAAGACACAAGCCCTATTATTAAACCTATTTTTTTGTGTAGTTGTTCTCTTTTCATATTTTAATATTATATATTAATACTAACATTAATAATATGACTATATAGCAAGATACTTTTTTAGTTCTAAAATGCCTTTATTTTTTGACGAAGATACCAAAAATATGTCTCCATCAATAAATTTAGACATAAAATCACTTTTTAGTTTATATATTTGTGCTTGACTAGCCTTATCAACTTTAGTGGCAACTATTGTTAATTTATTATTAGTTTGATTAATATAATTAATCATTTCTCAATCTAAAGGCATAAATCCAACTTTAGCATCAATCAACAAAACAACATGCTTATCAATGTTTGAATTGTTAAAATAAATGTCAATCATTTTGCTAATTTTATCTTGTTCTTTTTTAGAAAGTTTTGCATATCCGTAGCCTGGTAAGTCAACAATTATTTTTTTTAAATCACTTTCAAAATAATTTATTATTTTTGTTCTTCCCGGATTTTGACTAGTCTTTGCAATTTTAATATTTGCTAAAGCATTTATTAAAGAGGATTTACCAACATTTGATCTTCCTCAAAAAACAATTTCTTGTCCAGAATGATTTAATCATGTCTCTTGTGATGTAGCACCTTTAATATATTTTCACATAGTTAAATATTTTAAATAAAAATAGCCAAAATGGCTATTTTTTTTCTTCTTTTGGTGCAACTTTTTTAGTTTTCTTTGGGGCTGCTACATTGCTTTTTTCTACTTCTTGAGCAGGTTTAGGGGTTGCTTCTTGATTTTTAGATTCTTTTGCAATTTCTTGTTTTGCAGCATGATCACGTTCAATGAAATTTCTTTTTTCTTCAACCTTTTTAGGAAGCATTCCTATATATGGAAGAATTGCAACATATCTTGCTCTTTTAATAGCTAATGATACTGCTCTTTGATGTTTTGCACAAGTACCAATGATACGCGAAGATAATATTTTACCTTGCATATTTATTAATTTAATAAATACATTTTCATCTTTATAATCAATATAATTACTTGGATTTTTACTTAAACAAAATTGACATGGACGTTTACGAACAAATAATTTTTTAGGAACTACTCTAGCCATTCTAACTCCTTATTCATCTTCACCTCAATCTAATTCATTAAAGGAATCTTCTGATTTGATTTCATTTAGTGAATTATCTTGTGATGTTTCAGGTATATTGAATTCTTGTGAAGCTGATTTTCTACGACTTTCAGCCATAGCTTTAGTTTCAAGTGATTCAATTCTATCAACATTAACTGAATATGTATTATTTGAATTTCCATCTTTGCCAACAATTTTATTTGATTGAAATGTTCCTTCAACTAGTATTAAAGAACCTTTATCTAAATATTTATTAGCAAATTCAGCGTTGTATCTTCAAGCAACACAAGGTATAAAATCTAATACTTGATTTTCTTGTGAAGATTGAAATTGTCTAGGAACAACTAGTGTAAATCTTGAGTATTCAATATTTGAACTCGTTTTTCCTGAAAAAGGTTTACTTGATAGTCTTCCAGTTAATAATACTTTATTCATTATTCAGCTTTCTTAACAGCAACGGTTTTACTTTTAGAAGTTTTTGTTGCAGTTAATTTTTTTACAACAACTTTTTTAGTTTCTTTGTTTTGTTCAGCAACAGGTTGTTTTGAAAAAGTAGATTTTTCAACGTTTTCTTTTGAAATATTTTCTGCATTTTCTTCTGATGTTTTATTTTGTTTATTTGCGTAATTATTTGATTGTGAGAATTTATTAAATTTATGAAATTTATTAAATCTTGATGCTTTTTTTGGTTTTAAACCTTTTTCGGTATCAAGATTAATAATTAAATATCTTAAAATTAATTTAGCAATATTAAACTTTCTAGTTAATTCAGCTATTAATGATGGGTCAATTTTTAAATTAACAACATAATAATTAGCTCTAGTTTGTTTTTTAATTGGATAAACTAATTCATTTCTTTCAAGCTTGTTTAATTTAACATCTTTCACTTTTAATGTTGATGTTAATAATTTTGTTAAATCAGATTCTAACATTTCAGTGTTTGTTAAAATCATAATTTCATAATTTGACATTATTCTCCTTATGGACATTTGGGCTTGTTAGCCAAGGAGCCATTCCTTGTTAGAAATTAATTTTTAATTTTTAACATTGCTATTATATATTAAATTATGATAATAAAAATAAAAGAAATCCACAATTGAAGATTTGCTACATTGTAATATCAAGTGCAACACTATGAGATAATTTATAGAGTTGCATTTTTATATAAAAAAAGAGCAACCATTTTGCTTCAGAAGGCGGTTACTCATGATTAATAATTATAATCATTTAAATTATACCAATAGAATTCTAATAAAAGAATATTTAAGTAAAAATTACTCAATTAGGAAAATATCTAAAGAAATTAAAAAAAGTCCTTCAACAATATCACGAGAAATCAAAAGGAATTTTGATTGCTTTAATTTAGAATACAATCCTGAAATAGCTGATAAAAAAGCTATGACTAGGCATAAACACAAGTTTTATTTTTGAGATCGTCATATATATGAAAAATATGAAGATTTTACCAATCAATTTGTAGCATTATATGATGGTAAAAAATGAATGGTTGAAAATACTTATTTTTATATTAAAAATAATTTTAATTACCCTATCCCTTCGCTTAAAACAATTTTTAATTGGATAAATTCAGGAAAATGGGCTATACAACGGAAAGAATTATTGCGAAGATATTATAAAAAGGGCGGAAAAAGAGCAAATACAAATATAATTGATAGACTAGTTGGCGCTAAATATGTAAAGCCAATTTGAACTCGTCCACAAGAAATTAATGATAGATCTGAGTTTGGTCATTGAGAATTAGATCTTATTTGTGGCAGAAATGTTCGTGGGGCATATCATATCATTACATTTGTTGAACGAAAAACTAGATTTTGCTATACAGCAATGATAAAGGGAAAACATCCAGATAATTTAAATAGAATTCTTTCTAAACTTATAGGTTCCAACAATATTCCTGTTAGATCAATTACAACTGATAATGGATTTGAATTTAGAAAATTAGGGTTATTAGCTTATAAATTTGATATATGCATATATTTTACAGACAAATATGCATCTTGGCAAAAGGGAAGCAATGAAAATTGAAACGGTTTATTTAGAAGATATTTTCCTAAAGGAACTAATTTTGATGAAATTGATCCTGAATACATTAAAGAAGTAACATTAGAAATTAATTATAAACGTAGAAAAATATTGAACTGAAATTCTTCATTAGAATATTACAAGGAAAATTTAATTGAAACTTACAATAAGATTTTTGAATAATTATTAATATTTAATTTAAAAACACTATGTGTTTATTTTTAACATATTTTTTTACTTTTTTTAATACATGAATTTTTGAAAAAAGATAAAATAAAATATGAAGCACATAGTGTTGCACTTCATATTACTTTCTAGCAAGAAATCCACAATTGAAGATTTCTCTTTAAAAATATTATTGTTATTTTTCTAAAAGATCGCTTGAAAGCAAATTATCTATGACATTTTTACTAAAATTTTTAACTAAATATGAACCAACAACAGCTAAATCAACGCCAGCATCAAACGATTTTTTTATCGTTAAATCATTTATACCACCATCAATTTGAATAATTATATTTCTTATATTCATTTTATTAAATTCATTCTTAATAAAAGATACTTTTTGCAGCGAATCATCTATAAATTTTTGTCCACCTTTACCTGGGTGAACACTCATAATTAGGACCAAAGAAATATCATGAATCTTTTCTTTTATAAAATTAAATACTTCCAAGATATTTGTTTCAGGATTAATAGCAATTCCAATTTTTATATTATCTTTTTTAGCTTCTCTTATTATTCAATTAAACAAGTCGTTATCTAAAACTTCATAGTGAAACGTTAATATGTCACCTACATTTTTATACATTGAATAATATTTTTTAACATCTTTAACCATTAAATGAATATCCATAATATGTGGTAAACAACTATTTTTAATTTCTTTAATTTCAGACAATTGCAAAGCATCGTTTGGTACAAATATTTTATCCATTACATCATAATGAACATTTGAAACTCCCCATTTTACTAATTGATTTACATATTCTACAAAATGGTTTGGATTAACATTTAAAATTGATGGGCTTATTTTTTTCATTATCTTTCTCAACTTTCATTAATTAATCTTTTAAGAAAATTTAAATAATTTTGATATCTTTCTTCTTTAATCAATCCGCTTGTCACTCTGCGTTTAACTTCACAATCCTTTTCAGATTCTTGATAATGTTTACATGTCCTAAATTTACAAAATTGAGCAGCTTCTCTAAAATTAGAAAATGCAGTTGGCAAATCATTAATTGTCAAGTCAAATTCAATTGAAGAAAAACCAGGAGTATCAATAATTTCCCCATCATTAAATTCAATCAAGCTAACTTCTCTCGTTGTATGCTTTCCTCTATTTAAAGATAAAGAAATTTCCTGTGTTTTAAAATTTGTTTTAGCAAGGTAATTAATTAAAGTTGTTTTCCCGACGCCAGTTTGCCCAACAAAAAAGCTAGTTTTATTTTTAAATATTTCTTTTAATCCATTAAAGCTTTTTTCATCATTATAGTTTATTTCAAAAACATCATAACCTTGTGATTTATAAAAATCAATTTTAGAAGCGGATGTTAAATCTTTTTTTGTTAAAACAATAATGGGTTTAACATTTTTGTTTTCAATTACAATCAAAAATTTATCAACAAGTAGTGAACTGAATTCAGGTTCCACTAAAGACATAACAACTATAGCTTGGTCAACATTGGCAATTCTAGGTCTAATAAAAAAATTCTTTCTTCCTAAAATGCGATGTATTAATTCATTTTTTTCAAATTCAACGTAATCACCAACTATTGGAATTATATCTAAAAGTCTTAATTTGCCGCCTCCTCTAACTCGATATATTTTACGATCATTATTACTTCTAACATCATAAAATCCAGCAACAACTTTAACAATTTTCCCTTGCTCCATACTATTAAATAATTCCTCTCAATGCAAGAATCATTAAAATTATTGCTAGTAAAATAAGTACTGAAAAAACTACTATTAGTGATATAGTAAATTTTTTAGAATTAACTTTATCCATAAATGATTTTTTGTTTTTCTTCTTAGGATCAATAACAAGCCTTGTTTCAGTGATTCTTTTTTGTTGCAAGCAAGTTTTTAAATCATTTGCAAGTTCTTGACAATCAACATATCTATCTTCAACATTTTTAGCAGTACACTTAATTATTATATTTTCAACTGCCTGTGGAATAGTATCATTCACCCCTTCTAAAGGTGGAAGTTGATTATGAACGTGTTGTAATGCTATAGATTGATGATCGCCAGCATTAAATGGGACATGACCTGAAAGCATTTCATACATAATTATACCCAATGAATATATATCACTTTGAACAGAAGGATTATGTGACTTCATAACTAATTCTGGAGCAACATATTGAACAGAACCGACTAATTTATTATCTTGTGTTACACGTTTAGATTCTTCATTTAACGAAATGCCGAAATCAATTAATTTAACTGTGTTCTTTTTATCAAATAAAATGTTATTTGGTTTTAAATCACGGTGAACTATTTTTTGTTTATGAATATCTGCTAACCCTTGACAAATTTCTTTAGCAATAGAAATTGCTTCATCTACAATAAATTTTTTCTTTTTCTTTAATTGTTCTTTTAAACTAGGTCCTTCAACTAATTCCATGGCCATATAGCTTTCTTTATCAGATATATAACTACCAAATAACCTTACAACATAAGGACTTGAAACTTGTTTAATAAGTTTTATTTCATTAGCAAATCTCATTTGGTTTGCAATTTTTCTTGTTATATCATTACATTCCAAGACTTTAACTGCATAACGCTTTCCTGTTTTTTTATAAACGGCAGAAAAAACAGAGCCAAATCCACCCTCACCAATAAGTTTAAATTCCTCAAAATTTTTATTTAAATTTTTTAATTTCGTTACATCAATACTCATTATAATTCCACCAATACAATAGACATGTTGTCTGTTGATATGTTATTTTTTGCATGTTTTATTAGACTATTTGCTTTTTGTTCTAAAGATAAATTTCTAGCTTGTATAATTCTCTCAAATAAAGGTTTGTCAACTCAATCATGCAAACCGTCACTAGTTAAAATAACATATTTGGGATTTGAATTCTTTCTATAAACAAAACCATCAGGTGTCATAACTTTATTAGGACCCAAACAACTTGTAAGTTTGTTTGCAAAAGGATGTTTAGCGGCCTCTGAATATTTCATAGTTCCATTTTGAACTCATTCGTTTAGAACGTTTTGATCAATAGTTACTTGATGTAAAAGCCCATTATAAATATATGTTCTAGAATCACCAACATTAAATACATAAATTAATTTTTCAGACGGATAAATGAGAGCAGCGGTTAATGTTGTGCCCATGTCTTTGAATGTCGGATCTTCTTCTGCAGCTTCAATTAATTGTTTTTTTATTTCAGCTAATGCATTTATAAATCATTCATTTATTGTATGCTTGTCATTGTAATTAACATTACCTGGAAAATTATTTTTAAAATAATCTTCAAATGTTTTAATTGAAATTGAGGCAGCTTTTGAACCACCAAAATGTCCGCCCATTCCATCGCATAACATAGCTAAAACTCATTCGTCTTTAGTAACTACACCAACTCTATCTTGATTTTCAAGTCTAACAATTCCAACGTCGGATAAACAAAAATATTTCATTATGCTTTCCTTCCCTCGTTTTGTTCTTCTTTTTGGTTTAATAGATCCGAGAATTCATTTTTAATAATTTTTTCAATTTCTGCAACAGTTTGTGGTACAGTATCACTTATAACAATATATTGAAATAAATTTGCTTGACCCACTTCTTGTTTGGCCTTAGCTAAACGTTTTTTAATTACTTCTTCAGGTTCGGTGTTCCTTCTAATAATTCTTTTTTCCAATTCGGAAAATGAAGGAGGCATTAGAAATATGGATACAATTTCATCCACTTTTTTGTGTTTCTTGTAATAATCGATAACTTGAGTTGCTCCGTTTGTTTCTATTTCTAAAAATGGAATTTTCCCTTGTGCAATTATTCTATCTATTTCAGAGTATAGTGTTCCATAATAATTATCAAAATGTAATGAATATTCAATTAATTTATTATCTGCTAAGCATGCATCAAAAGTATCTTGTGAAACAAAATAATAATGGATACCATCAATTTCACCTTCCCTTGGTTGACGAGTAGTAACAGAAACTGATAATTTTAATTTTAACGATGGATTGTTGAATAATTCCTTTTCAACAGTTCCCTTTCCCACACCACTGGGTCCAGTAAAAATTATTAATTTAGGTTTTTTAATATTTTTCATAATATATCCTTACAATAGTAAAATTATAAATTATTTATATATTTTAAGTAATAGATATAAATATTACCATATTTCTTAGTTTTGACCATTTGATAATGACTAAGATTATTAAGTTCTAATGTTTTTTTGTTTGTTTCAATAATTATAATTCCGTCTTTATTTAAGATTTTTTTTGAAAATATTATTTCTAGGCAATTATTAATAATATTAAAAATTTTATATGGGGGGTCCAAATATATATAATCAAATTTCTCATTAACAATTTTATTTAGATATGAAATTGCATCTGTATTAAATATGCATAAATTGTTTTCGCCTAAAATAGACTTATTTTCTAAGCTTACTAAATATGCTTCATGATCTTTTTCGATCGAAACGCCTAATTTTGCTCCCCTTGATAATGCTTCAAGGCAAAAGCTACTACTACCTGAAAATAAATCTAAAAATTTTTTGTTTTCAACGCTAAATTGTATTGATGAAAATATTGCTTCTCTAGCTCTATTTATTGTAGGTCTAGTAGTTGATTTAGGAGGTTGATTTATTATTCTTGATTTGTATTTTCCTGCTATTATTTTTAACATTTATTTAAAACCTTTAATACGATAATAAAAAGTAGGGCCAACACTAACACCAGTATCATGTCTATTTAGAATTAAATCATTTGAAATATTACGATCAATATGATGTTTATCGGAATGATATAAAGTTGCAGAAATAATTAAACTATTTTCTAATAATTTTCCATTTTCAATATTTGTAATTTTATATCTAACTTCATAATAATTTTCATCAAGATTTTTATAGTTTGGTCAAACTATTTTAAACAATTCTTTTAATTTTGGTTCTGTGTTAAATATATCTTCAAAAGACATTTTTCCATCTTTAAAGTAAATACCTTTTGGTAATAATTTTTTTCTTAATATCTCATTAATCAATTTAAAAATTTCATTATTTGTTTTTGTTTTTCCTTTATTCGTAAGTTCAAATTTAAAATTTTTAAAAATTTCTAAAATGTCATTTTTTGAAATACCATATTTGTTTTTAAAATCACCTTCAATTGTAAAATCAGATTTATCTTCATCACTTGTTTTGTTCTCATAAATTGCATTTTGTTTATTTTTGTTTGATTCAAAATTTTGATTATTTAGATTTCATTTTGGACGATATGGAAGAGAACAGGAAGTTAAAAAAATTCCTGGTAGCAACAAATTTAATGCTAATGTAAAAAAGTAGGTAATTTTATGCTTTTTCATATTTAAATTATAAATTAATTTTTTATTTTAACTAGATAATAAATTAACCCCAATATCAAAAAAGGATTAAGCATAATAATTCCTAGAACGATAAATATATATGAAATTTTTAAGTTTTCAATTTTTGTAATAACAATCATTGTAATTGATAAAATAAAACAACTTAACCCCAATAAAATCAAAAAAAACAATAAAAATTTTGAAAATGCAAAATATCAATTTTGAATATTAGTAAATGGTTTCAAAAATTCATAATCCCCAGGTTTTTTATATTCTTCTAATATTTTAAGTAATGATTTAGCTGGTTTATATTTAATTTCTAGCACTAGATATGTTATTAAAAAAATAAGGAAAAATGAATAAAAAATCAAATTAATTATTGCATATGTTTTGCCTTTTGTTTTAGTTTGGTTATTCATGATATTAAAATTATAATCCTTAAAAGGAATATAGATAAACTAATTATTTACATTTTTTATAAACTTATACTATAATATTATTTGTATTTATAAAAAGATTTTTAAGGAACAATTATGAAGTTTAGATCAAAAATATTGCTATTAATTGGAACAACACCACTATTTACTTTGGCAGGATTATCAACAAAATGTGTTAAAAAAGAAAAAGAACAAAATACTAAATTAATTGAAAAATTAGGATTAAAAATAGCAGATACTGCTATTAATCAAACAAACACTAATGTTGAAGAATTTGTAAAAGATATAAAAAGTGCAAAAAATTGAGATGAAGCATTAAATGTATTAAAAAAATATAATATAAAATATGATTTGTCTAATATGCCGAAAAAAGCAAAATATGAAATATCAGCTTCAACTCATGGACATGATGATGATGGAATAATACATTTAGACATCACTAGAACAATTGATTCAGAAAGTAAAACTGAAAGATTTGAAATAGCAGGTTTCAAAAAGAATCCTATTCCAAGTCAAATTACTATTGGTAACTATAAAATTAATACAAAAATAAAAAATAGTGATTTAACAATTGCTGATGTAATAAAACAATTAAAAGAAGCACAAACTAAAGGATTTGAAGAATTAATAAAAAAATTAAATGAATTAGTTGGAATTGAGAAAATAAACAAAAACAATTCTTCTTCAAATTTTGAATTTAATTTTGAAAAGATTCACAAATTAAGCGATGCAGGTCAAATACATTTTGAAGAAATATTTTTATACAATAAGGAAAACCCAGAAAACAAGACTAAATTAGGTTTTGAATATAAAATGTGAAATTTGAAAAAGGAATAAAAATTAAAAATGGAAAGTAATAGTAGCAATAGTAAAGTTCATTCTAAAAATAAAAGGTTAAAATCAAAATGATCTTATTTTTTAATACCAACTACTATAATTCCTATTGCAATTATCACAACATATTTTTTATTAAATAACAATAAAAAGAAAGATTATGCAAAAGAAACATTTAATAATATAAATCCTATATACTACAACAAAAAATATGATGAAAAGGGAAATATATCTAGAAATTATAAATATGGAAATTTGAGTTTTGTAGAATATCCTTATGGAAAAGATTCTAATGGAAATTATTTATACTTTCTAGGTAAAGAAGGCTTGAAAAAATTTGCTGAAGAGTTTTACAAAAGAGCAAATTTTGGTCCTGAAATAAATGAAATTACAAATGTATATGTAAATAAATATTGAGAAAATATAAATGATAAAAACTTAAATGGATTTTATAACCCAAACTCAAGAGAGATTTCCTTATATATAAAAAATATTATAAGAGATAAAAATAATAGAGTAAAAAATTGAAATAATATTAAAATAGAGTATAAAATTGAAATGATTTTACCAACTTTAATCCATGAATATTATCATCATGTTGCAAATGTTTATAATAATTCTGGTAGCGTAAAAGATAAAAACTATACTCAAGAACTATATAATAAACTTGCGAATTTAAATAACTATAAAAACATTGATCTAATTAATAAAACTTACACAAATAATAAAAGATTTTTAAAGCAATTTATGGATGCACTTTCCTATAACAAAGATTTTGAAAAATATTTAGCAAGTAAGGATGTATTCAACGAAAATAATTCTTTATTTAAACATTTTTCAACCGCTGAATTATTCAGGATTGCAAATTATGAAGATCCATATGATATTAATAAACTAAATAATTTAAATAGCAATCGATATTATTTTAACAACTCAAAATTCAATCCATTAAAGTTTACAGAGCCAATTAATGAGGGTAAAATTACATATTTATATTCGTTTGAAGAACTAATTCCAAGAGAATTAATGAAGATGACATATGCCACATCTAATATAATAGATAAACGTACATATAATTTTGAGGGAATGTTATATTTTAAAAAATCAAATGGAATATTTACTTCCGCATATGGAGAAGATATATTGAGAAATATATCATTAAAGAAAAAAAATGAAAATCACCATAATATAAATGAAAATTTGCAAATTGCTTCTCCTAATTGAGTATTTGATGATGAATTAAAGAAATATATAAATCAAAATAAGGAAGAAATATTCTCAGGCTTAAAAGAAAATGAAAAGTTAAAACAATTATTTAAATCGTTTCTTGATTTATTTGGTTATGATTTACCAATTAGTTATTTTTCTTTTTCAAAATTAAATAATTATGACTTTGGAACGCTTGGGGGCTATTTAAATTTTCAAAAAGAATATTTAAATAAAAAACACTATTTAGCATTTGAAAATATCGATACTAAAGAAAAATACTATCTTAATATAAATATTATAAAATCAAATTTCATTGCAAAAAAAAGATGAAATAGTTATATTGAAGAACAAAATTGAACACCAAGCACACTTTTAAAATATAAGGAAAAATTCACTTATATTAGTAATCCTTTTCACATTAAAAATTTTAAAAAACTATTCAATAATAAATTCAATGTTTATCATTGAATTGATAAAAATAATGATAATAATATGGATGACTACGAAAAAACTTTATTGAATAATTCTGAATCATATGAAAACCAAAATAATATAATGCGTTCTATCATAAATACGCGAAAACCTTTTGAAATTGAACAAAATATGAAAGCATTAAATAACTCTTACATTTTTCAAATTAGTAGAGATTCATCAAAAGAATTTTCATATAGTTTTAATAAATATGAATATTAAGGATATGAAAGAATGAAAGCAAAAAGAATAATTAGTAGATTAGCAATTTACATATTAATATTAATTTTGTCAATTATTATTATATTTTTTGCTATCAATATATTATTTCAAAAACAAATAAACAAAAATTTAGCTGTTTACACAAATATTGAAAAAAATTTAATTAATAGATTTTTTATTTGAATTAAAAACTTTTTCACCAATTGAGGAAAAATATATAATTATGAAATAAATTTAAATAACAAAACAATCTTTTTTCTTTATTTTTCTCAATTTAAATGAACTATTTTGCTTACGTCTTTAATTTTTATATGTGGATTAATTATTGGAAACATTTTAGGAATTTATAGCGGATATAATTTTAATAAATCCTTAGACATAATTAGCAATATAATAATTGCATTTTTAACTAGTTTACCAATTATTATAATAGCTATTTTTGCTTTATTACTATCACATAAATTTAAATATCCATCGCAATTTATAAACGAATCCCCTCTTTCGTTTGAATCACTATTAGTACCGATTTTAATTTCTTCTTTTGGTACTATTAGCTTATATTTTTCTAGATCTAGAAAAATAACAAAAGAAGTAGCAATTAGTGAATATTATTTATTTGCTAAATCATTGGGATTTTCAAAAAAACAACTATTGCAAAGAGTTTTATTAAAAAAATTAATTATTAATGAGTTGCAAACTTTAGTTCCTTATTACATCTTTCTATTTTCTTTATCTTTAATAATAGAAAGAATTTTTTCTATACCTGGGCAAAGTATATTTTTAACATATTCTTTTAAATATGCAGAAATTGATTTAATATTATTTTTCTTCACATTCAATTTAATATTTTTACTATTTACAAAATTTATTATTGCAAATATTTTAGATAAGCTAAATCCATTGCAAAAAAGATATTATATTAATGATTTAATTTTTGTTAACAGAAAATTGAGGTTAGTTCATGAATAAAATTAATAATTCATTGTTTAAATTTATTAAAAGAAAAAAAATCAACATTAGTCCAACAACTCATATAAATAGCATGCAATTATTTTGGAAAAGATTTTTTACTAAAAAAATAAATATTTTTTCATTAATCTTATTTTTAATAATATTAGTAATAATATTGATAGGTTTATTATTCATTAAAAATTCTTCAATTAAACCTTTATCTGATTCTTGATATACTAATGATTTACCTTCAATGTATAATAAAATAATTGCAAGAAATTTTGAAAAAGGTGAGCAATTAAATTTTATTAGAAGAATGGCCGAAATTTCTAAGCAAAATGCTAAGCTTAATGGAACTAAACCAATATTTGAAATTTTATATGATAGTGCTTTTGACTCAGGTGGTAATTTAACAACAACTACTGATATAGTTACTCTTTACTATAACCCATATGACCTAATAAAAGCTATAAATTTATACACAGATCAAAAAATACATTTCAATGATCTAATTCTTGGTTCAAATTCAAGAGGTATAGATATTTACTCTAGGATATTTATTTCTATAGCAATTAGTTTAACTATAATAATTACTTCAATTTTTATTAATATTTTTATAGGTTTTTCATTAGGTGCATTATTTGCCTTAAACTCTTATAAATGATATGCAAAAATAATTGATTCAATTTCAACCATAATAAATTCTTTGCCAGAAATTATATGAGTATTCATATTATGTATTTTTATGGGGACAAAATGGTGGTCTATTTTGATAATTTTCTCTTTAATATCATGAACATCATTTTATGAAATATCAAAAAACGAGATTCTTGAATTAAATAAATCAGATTTTATAATTGCTCTAAAATCGATAGGATTAAATAAATTTCAAATTTCATATTATCATTTATTTAAAAGAGTTTTACCTTCGCATTTAATTTTACTAACTGAAAAATTAAACAATGGCATTTTAATCATTTCTTCTTTAGTATTTCTTGAATTTATTAATGAAAGTAATAATATAAATATTGGTGTAATACTCAAAGAAGCAATTAATTCTATGCAAACAAATTCTTTATATTTAGTTGTAACTTCGATAATAATTATTTGATTTACAATTTCTCTTAAATTATTTTCTAATTCACTAGCAAATACATATAATCCAAAAATATAATAGTTAATTATTTATAATTTAAACATGGAAAATAATGATAATAAATTTAAATTAATAAGCTCATATAAGCCAGCCGGCGATCAACCTTTTGCTATAAATAAAATTGTAGAAGGTATTAATGAAGGGAAACAACATCAAGTTTTACTAGGAGTAACAGGATCTGGGAAAACTTTTACTGTTGCTAATGTTATTGAAAAAATTCAACGGCCAGCATTAATAATATGTCATAATAAAACATTAGCTAGTCAACTTTTTTCAGAATTAAAAGAACTATTTCCACAAAATAGAGTTGAATATTTTGTTTCATATTTTGACTATTATAGACCGGAAGCGTATCTTCCAAAAAATGACTTATTTATAGAGAAAACTTCAAAAAATAATAAAACTCTTGAAACTATGAGAATGTCTGCAATTAATGCTTTAAGTATAAGACCTGACACAATAGTAGTTTCATCAGTTGCGGCAATATATGGAGAATATAATCCTAAAGAATATAGAGCCAATTTTTGTCCAATTGAACTAAATGAAAAATTAGATAGAAAACAAATAATTTCTAAGATAATTCAAATTGGTTATAAAAGAAACAAACTCGAATTAAATAGAGGTGATTTTGATTTCAAAGGTGATATACTTGAAATAGCCCCTTCCTATACAGATGAGTATAATATTAGAGTTGAATTTTTTGATGACATTATTGAAGCTATAAAACACATAGATCCAATAACAAAAAATATTATTAAAACATTTAAAAATCTAACTATTTTCCCAGCTACAACTTATACAATTAAAGAATCAATTTTAGAAAATCTTAATGCTCAAGTTAATGTTGAATTGGAAGAAAGAATAAAATATTTTAATCAACACAACAAATTGATTGAAGCCCAAAGAATTAAGGACAGAACATTAAATGACTTAGATTCTCTGTCGGAGTTTGGTTATACTAATGGAATCGAAAATTATGCTAGATATTTAGATGGACGAAAGCCAGGAGAAAAGCCATACACTTTGTTAGATTACTTACCTAAAAATTCTATTATTTTTATAGATGAAAGTCATTTAATGATTCCTCAACTTAATGGAATGTACAATGGAGATAGATCTAGAAAAGAAACGCTTGTTGAATTTGGTTTCAGACTTCCTTCAGCACTTGATAATAGACCTTTGCGATTTGAAGAATTTGAGCAATATAATTTTCCTAGAGTTTATTTATCTGCAACGCCAGGAGATTATGAATTAAACAAAACTAATGGAGAAATCATTCCTCAATATATCCGACCAACTGGTCTTTTAGATCCAATTATTGAAATTAAACCAAAAAATAATCAAATACAAGATATTTACGATAGAATTCAAAACCAAATTAAGAACAATGAAAGAACCCTAATTCTAACTACATCTAAAAAACACGCTGAAGAATTATCGTTATATTTAAAAGAACAAAATATTAAATCTGCTTATATACATGATCAATTTAAAACATTTGAAAGAAATGAAATATTAAAATCTTTAAGACTTGGAAAATATGACGTTGTTATTGGAATAAATTTATTACGTGAGGGTATCGATTTACCCGAAGTAAGTCTTATTTGTGTTTTAAATGCAGATTTAAATGGATTTATGCGCAACAAAAGAAGTTTAATTCAAATAGTTGGTAGAGCAGCTAGAAATGACCATGGAAAAGTAATTTTTTATGCAGATACTATAAGTGAATCCATGAGAGAATGTATTATTGACAATAGTAAAAAGAGAGAAATACAATCTGAATACAACATAAAAAATAACATCACTCCTCACACAATAATAAAACCAATTTATGACTCTATACAAGGACATATTTTAATTGAAGACATAAAATCATATTTTGATAATAAAAATAAAAAGGAATTAAAATATAACAAAAAATATATTGATAATTTGGTAAAACAAATGAAGAAATATGCAAAAGAAAACAAATTTGAGGAAGCTATAACAATTAGAGATCATTTATTTGATTTAGGAATAGATGTTGATGAAATAAAAAATAAAATGTAATGTTAAATAAAAAAATAGTTATATAAACTAACTATTTAACTAATGACAATATAACCGTTCCAATAGATAATCACATAGGAATAAATATAAAACTCATAATCGTACTTAAGCTGCTTACTTGTGCAGTATATTTATCATGTACCTTAAAATGTTGCGAATAAATAACAATTGTTGTTCCTGGAGGAACTGATCCCGTCATAACCAAAAGAGCAGCAATTTTATAATCTAAGGTTTTAATATATACAAACGGAATAACAAGTAATAGGATAAAGAAAGGAATTAAAATCATTTTATAAATTAAAAAAATTCAGTTATTTCATTTTGAAAAGACTTCTTTAATGTTCGATTTAGCTAAACTTGTACCAATAACAATTCAAATAAGAGGACTAACTAACATAGCTAGTATGCTAATTGGTTTATATAAATAAGGCATTGTTACAGATAAATCAAATCATCCTGTTGGCTTTTTGTTGTAAGGAACATATAATTTTTTAATGTTATCGTATCTAAATCATTCAGTTATATTGTTTTTCGTTTCTCCAAATAAAGTTGAAAAATTAGGTCCAAATGTAGCTTTTTTATTCATAACATAATAATCTTTAATAACACCATTTGAATCATTGACTATTTCAACTTCTTTAATTTCAGGTGATGAAAGGTCGTATATTTTGCTTCCTGCGCCCGGTATATATTGCGTAGCTCACAATGTTAAAGCAACAATCACTGCTATAAAAGATGGATTTAGAACTGCTTTTTTGATTGTAAATCCAAATTCTTTTTTTGTGAATTTAACTCCTGATAGTAAAGAAAATGAAAAACCAAAACCTCCAATATAATACAAAATGTTTCAAACATTTAAGGATCCTAAATGGGGCCCGGATGGATATAAAGCCATAATAATAGGGGTTGCAAACAAAATATTTGAACCATAAATACACATAAGTCAATTTACCAAATGCTTTTTTTGAATTGATTCTATATAATTTTGTTTATCAAAAAGAATTGTTTGTTGTTTTATTTGTGTATTTAAAATTTCTTTTTCTGCATTATCTAAGACTTTTTTTGGAATCATATTTGGTGTATATTTAACTCAAATTAATGCAATTGTTGTTAACAAAAAATAATATATTGCACTTAAACCAAAAACAACACCAAAAGTTTTAACGTCTTCTTTCCCTGCATTTTGTAAAAATGAATAAAAAGCAAGAAATGGTAATAAAGTTGTAATTATGACCTTTTGAATACTTTGTATTGAAATATCATTTACTACTTTAAATTTATATAATAAAAACCCAAGCATTGTTACAACTAATGTTGAAATAATTGCTCCTCATAATCCTGTATGAGTTATTATTCCTTTAAATAAATCCAATGTGCTCGTTTCCATAATATTATAATTTTACTACTTTAATATCAATATATCTAATGCATTTTGTGCAGCATTCATTTCGGCTTCTTTTTTTGTTTTTCCATAACCAACTCCATATCTTTGTTTATCAACAATAACTTCTGAAATAAAGCCGCCCTTATCAGCAATATTAGTTCTATACACTATATCTGCTGTAGAATGCATTTGTATTAATTCTTGAAATGAAGATTTTGGATTGGAAAAATCATTTTTATTAACTTGGTCTATGTAGGAATCTAAATATTTTAGTATAAATTTCTCAACAAAATTTAATCCTTTTTCAACAAATAAAGCACCAACAAATGATTCAAAAAAATCTGAATCTACTTTTTCATTTTTACCATTAATAAAAGCATTTTTTGAATATCTTATAATGCTTGAGATTCCTAATTTATTAGACAATTTTGATAATGTTTTGTTGCTTACCACATAGGCTCTGTGTTTAGTTGCAATGCCCTCAGTATAACTCGGAAATCTATTATATATTTCTTTTGTAACAATAAACTCAATTATTGCATCGCCAAGAAATTCTAAATATTGATAATTTCTAGATCCTTTGTGCTCATTTGAATATGTTGTATGTGTAAAGGCCTCCATGAATATATTAATATTTTTTACATTACTAATATTTAATGATTGAAGCAAATTAATTACTCTTATTTTAAATTCTTCAATGTTATTCATTTTTTCCACCATTAAATGAATCTAATTTATTTTTTATAATATCAACAATATTATTTTCCAAGGCTATTTTTATTTGATTTAGTGCATTATAAAATGCAATTTCATCACTTCTACCATGTGCTTTAACAATAACTTTTTCTAAACCAACTATAAAGGCACCTCCAGTATTTCTATAATCAAATTTCTTTTTTAATTTTATTAAATCTTTTTTAATTAAAAGACCTGCAATTTTATTTTTTAAATTTAAAAGTAAAATATTTTTAAATAACTTTCCAAAATTCATAAAAGAACTTTCCAAGGTTTTTAAAAATATATTACCTGCATATCCATCAGATAATGCTACATTAACTTTTCCCTCTATTAAATCTGATGGTTCGACAAAACCTTTATAGTTGAAGCCTATTTTCTTCGCTTGATTTTTAATTAATTCATTAGCTTCTTTCAAAATAGGCAAGCCTTTATAATCCTCAGTCCCAATATTTAGTATTCCAAAATTATTAACCTTGTTTCCATATAAAGTACTATAAAAAATATTCGCTATTATTGCTCACTCAAATAAATAATTTGGTTTAATTTCCAAATTAGCTCCAACATCTAAAAGAAAAAAATTACTATTTAAAATAGATGGTATTATTGGCATAAAAGCAGGTCTTGAAACACCATTTAGTCTTTTAATTTTAAGTGTTGCAATAGATATAAATGCTCCACTATCACCACTGCTTAATAAACCATCAGCATTCTTTGTTTCTATCAAATCAAAACTATCAAGCATTGATGATTTTTGCCTTAATAATTCTCTAAAGTTATCAACTTTATGTGTAATGCTATCAGATTGAAAAATTTCAATATTTTTAACTTTATTAATGTCTATAATTGAAGTTATATTTTTTTCATTTCCAACTAAAATTAAATAGTAATTTGGATTTTCTATAGCAAATTTTTTAGCAGCTTTTATGGCTTCTAATTCTCCACCATCATTATTTAATAAATCAAAAATTATTTTTTTCATAGCAATTTTTTACCTATTCGACACTAATAAAATAAGGATAAATTTTTTGTTCTCCTGAATATATTTGTGTTTCGATTCCATAATTTGTTTCTAAATATATAGCTAATTCTTTAGCATCTGCTTCCGATGCATCTTGTCCATAAATTATTGTTACAATTTGTGAATCTATAGACAACATTTTTTCTAATGCTATTTTTGCAGACTCATTATATGTTTTACTAGTTCCAACAATCTTGTTTTGAACAACTGCCATATATTCACCTTTTTTAATCTTAACTCCATTGATTTTTACATCTTTTATTGAAGGAGCTATTTCAGCATACTTAATATTTTTAAGAGTGCTTTTCATTAATAATTGATTTTCTGTTTCAGAATTTTCTTGACTAAAACTCATAATTACACTCAAACATTGTGCTTGGCTCTTTGTTGGAATAATAACTATCTTTTTGTCATTAACTATTGTTGCTGCTTGTTGTGCAGATAAAATTATATTAGAATTATTAGGAAGGATAAAAATAGTTTTTGCATTAACAGATTGTATTGCATTAACTAAATCCTTTGTCGAAGGATTATTAGTTTGCCCTCCCTCGACAACAAAATCAGCACCATATTCTTTTGCAAGATTAATTATCCCTTGGCCATAATTACATGAAATAAGTCCACATTTTTTAATGTTTGAAATTCTATTTAAATCGTCCTTAATTTTATTATTAAAATTGTTTGCATTATCTTTACTATTATTTGCTTGAATAGTCATATTTTCAATTTTAATTTTCACAAATTGCCCAAAACTATTCACTAAATTTAAAATAGAACCTGGTTTTTTAGTATGAATATGAACTTTAAACAAATTATCATCTTGGACAATAACCATTGAAGATCCGTTTTTTTCTAATTTTTGAGTTATTTCTTCTTTGTTAAATTTTTTGGGATTATCTATGTCTAATATAAATTCAGTACAATACCCAAATTCACCATTATAAACTTCAGTGTCGGAAATAAATTTTTTCACATCTTCATTATTATCATTTACTGAAACAGGTTTATCTTGAAAATATAAACTCATCCCTTCAAAGATAGCAAACAATCCCTCTGCTCCTGAATCGGTAACGCCTACATCTTTTAAAACTTGCAAAAGATTAGGAGTATTATCGCAACTATTTCTTGCTAATAAAACAACTTCTTTAAATAATTCATTAAAATCATAATTAATTGAAATTTTTTCCTTAAGATCTTCACTAACTTGTCTAATTACTGTTAAAATAGTTCCCTCAACAGGTTTAAGTACAGCGCTATAAGCAGTTTTAGCGGCAATAGAAAAAGCTTCTACCATATCTATTATTGTTACTTCTTTTTTATCTTGAAATGATTTAGAAAAACCTTTAAATATTTGACTTAAAATAACCCCAGAATTCCCTCGAGCACCAAGTAACATATTTTGTGATATCAATTTAGAAATAACACTTATATCATTTACTTTTTCAGTTTTTTCTAATTCGCTTTTGGCTGCCATTATTGTCATTGCCATATTTGAACCAGTATCTCCATCTGGAACTGGAAAAACATTTAAAGCATTAATAGAATTCTTTTTATTCTCTAAATTATTTGCTCCAGAAATAATTGCTTCTTTTCACTCAATGCCAGTAATTTTATTCATTTTTAGTTCCTTTAATATAAATTTCAAGTTTTAATAATTTGTAATTATTTTTATCTAATTCATAAATTATTCTTTCTTGGATTTCTTCAACTATTGTTTTCGCATATGAATTAGATAAAATTATCACACCAAAATATACACTCACTTGTTTTTCATTATTTACAGTAATCAAAAAAGGGTTATCACTTATATTTTTATCTAAAGGAACAATATCAATTATTCCGGGAACACTTTTTATAGTATTTTCAATAATGCTTTCTATTTTCATTTTAATCCTTAAAATTATACTTATATTTATTTCATTAAATAAAACTTTTTAATAGGAAAAGAATTTGCAATCTTAGATATTTCTTTTTTAATAACGTTGTGTAAGGAAATATTATTTGGTTCCAACAATGCTTTATCAATTAAATCTGCAATAATAATAAATTCATCTTCCTTGAAACCACGAGATGTCATTGCTGCACTTCCTAGCCTTATACCACTAGTTATCATTGGTTTTTCAGTATCATTCGGAATTGAGTTTTTATTAACAGTAATATTCAAATTACTTAAAATGGTCTCAGCTTGTTTCCCAGTTAAATTATAAGAACTTTTTACATCTATAATAAACAAATGGTTCTGTGTTAAACCTGAAACAATTTTTACATTTTTATTTATAAATCTTTGACAAAACACCCTTGAATTCAAAAGCAATTGCTTTTGATATTCCTTAAATTCTGGTTGCAATGCTTCATAAAAAGAAACTGCTTTGCCTGCTATTTGATGAAATAATGGTCCACCTTGATATCCAGGAAAAACTGCTTTATTTATTCTCGAATATATTTCTTCATTATTTGTCATAATAATAGCTCCACGTGTACCCCGTAACGTTTTATGTGTAGTTGTCATTATAATGTCGGCGTATTCTGATGGCGAAGGATGCAATCCAGCTATTATTAATCCAGAAATATGTGAAATGTCTGCAAACAAATATGAACCTACAGAATTAGCAATCTCTTTAAACCTTTTAAAATCAATAATTTGTGAATATGCAGAATATCCACAAATTATCATTTTAGGTTTAACTTTTTTAGCTATTTTTTCAATTTCATCATAATCAAGTTTACCTTCAGCATTTAATTCATATGTATATGAATCATAAAAAGTACCACTAAATGAAATTTTATATCCATGTGATAAATGTCCTCCCGAGGCCAACGATAACCCCAGAACTTTGTCGCCTGGATTTAATAGAGACATAAACACAGCAGCATTAGCAACACTACCTGAATATGGTTGAACATTTACATATTTAACATTAAATAATTCAGACGCTCTTTCTTGCGCAAGCAATTCAATTTTGTCAACGTTTTCACAACCTCCATAATATCTCTTGTTTGGATATCCTTCGCCATATTTATTTGTCAAACATGAACCAACTGCTTTTAATACGTCTTCTGACACGTAATTTTCTGAAGCAATTAACTCAATGTGTTCTTCCTGTCTTTTGTTTTCAGCTTCAATTAACGATTCAATATCTTTATCATATAAAGTTATTTTTTTATACATTTGTCCCTCTACTATTTAATCAAGTAATGATTTATTTTTCTTATTATTTTCTTCAATTTCTATAGCTAATTTTTTTTCAGCTTTTTTAGCTATCGCTCTATTAATTGCTATAACAGGAATTGCTAAAAAAGCTAATCCGACAGCGGGCAAAACTCTTATTCATCACTTTGAAACTTCAACACCTGAAGAAACTAAAAATGAATTCATTGAAAATAATATTGCTACTAAAAAATTAAGAGAAGAAGGTTTTAAAACTTTAAATCCTCAAATTAAAACTGAAATTATTAGAAACTGAAAAATTAATATTGATAAAGAAATGGGTAGAAGCATTGTCCATCTCAACGAGGTTCATTTTGCAGTTTCTTTTATTACTCAACCATCTAATCCTAAAAGTAAAAAACTTAAAAAGGATGGAATAGCAATTAAAAATAATGCTGTAAGTCCAACTTTTCAAGAATCAGATAAAGGTTTTTTTTCTTTAACATTTTTGATTTCAGAATTTTTATATGTTTCAAAATTAATTTTTTTGTTTTTTCACTTTTTATTATTAGACATATATTTCCTTAATAAATTATTTAATATTAATTAATTTTAACAAATTTATACATAAAATAATATTGAGAATTAAAAAGAAAAATACCCTTTAACATAAAAAAGTATTATTTTCTTAAATTAGTTCTATATTAAAGTTATTTTTTAAATTAAAATAATGTTTCTTGATTAGCTTCAGGTAAGTCCTTTAAAACATCTAATGCTTTTAATTCATTAATATTTTTGGAATTAAGTTTTGTTCTATTGACTAAATCTTCTATTGAATAAAATTCACCATTTTTTCTAGCTGAAATAACAGATTCTGCTGCAGTGTCGCCTAATCCTTCAACAGTAACAAAAGGGGGTATTAATGTGTTATTTTTTTCGTCAATTACTCATTCATAAACCTTAGATTTCATTAAATCAATATTACTAATTTTAAGTCCTCTTGCATATAGTTCTTGAGCAATTTCTAATATCGGGATAAAGTCTTTTTCTTTTGTTGATAATGAATTATCATTGTTATTAATTTTAGATCTTAATTCATTTAATTTATTACCAATAAATTGCTTACCAGAAGATAGAATTTTAATATATATATAATCATTTTTAGTTGAAAAATATGCAGCATAAAATTGCAATGGATAATATATTTTATATCATGCAATTCTTCAGGCCATAATTACATAGGCAGTTGCATGCGCTCTAGGAAACATATATTGAATTTTCTTTAATGATGATATATATCAAGTTGGTACATTTTTACTTAATAATAGACCTTCTTGTTCGCTTGTTAACCCTTTTCCTTTTCTGACTGCTTCCATTATTTTAAACGATTCCAATTTATCAATATTTCAAGAAATTAAATTTCTCATAATATCATCTCTACAGCAAACACATTCAACTAATTTCTTTCCAGATTTTACTAGTTCTTCAGTATTATTTGTTCACACGCCTATACCATGGCTTAATCCAGAAAGTAATATTAAGTCATTAAAGGTTTGAGGTTTTGATTCTTTTAACATTTTACGAACAAATTGTGTTCCAAATTCAGGTAAAGCATAGGCTCCTGTCGTTTCACCCGATATATCAGAGGGTTTTAAATTTAATGAATCAGTAGAATAAAACAATTTAATAACTTTATCATCCATCTTTGGAATTTTTCTAGAATCGGTGTTGGTGGAATCTTCCAGCATTTTAATAATAGTGGGGACATCGTGTCCTAATAAATCTAATTTTAAGACACTATCATGAATTAACTCAAAATCAAAATGTGTTGTTAGTCATGAGTTTTTTACTTCATTAGCAGGATAGTTTATAGGCGTAAAATCTTCTGCGTCAAATTCTTTGGGAATAATAATAATTCCTCCAGGGTGTTGACCAGTTGTGCGCTTAACACCTTGTGTTTTAGAGGCTAAGAAGTCTAAATATGATCTGGTTCATATTAACTCATCATGTAAAACGTCTCTTGCATATTTTTTACAAAAACCAAATGCCGTTTTTTCTGCAATTGTGGGAATTGTTCCAGCTCTAAATGTATGTCTTTCTCCAAATAATTCACGCACATAACTATGAATTATAGGTTGGTATTGACCTGTAAAATTTAAATCTATGTCTGGAACTTTATCAGCCTCAAAACCTAAAAAGGTTTCAAAAGGAATATTATGTCCATCATTAATCATTTGTTCATTACATTTTGGACATCTCTTTATTGGTAAATCCCAACCAGACAAAATATGAGGATCTTCACTTCATTCAAAATATTTACAATTTGTACATAAATAATGCGGTTCTAATGGATTAACTTCTGTTATATTTGCTAAATTAGCTACAATAGATGAACCAACACTTCCTCGACTTCCAACTATAAAACCATCTTCATTGCTTTTAAGTACTAATTTGTGGCTTATTCAATAAATAACAGAATAACCATATTTTATTATTGGGTTCAATTCTTTGTCAATTCTATTTTTTATTCGATGATCAATATTTTCGCCATATCTTTCTTTTGCATTTTTATAAACTAGGTCTCTTAATTTTATTTGTGAATCATCAAAAGTAGGGACATATAATTTGTTTTTTATTACTTCAATATTTGGGTCAATTTTGCTTGCTATTTCATTGCTATTATCAATAACTATTTCATTTATCAAGTTTATGTTATTTAAAAATGTAAATTCAGAAATCATTTCCTCTGTAGTCAAATATTGAAATTTTGGGACTGCTATTTCATGATATTTTTTTAATCAATGCAGCCCTCCTCCTAAACTCGGAGCATTAATATATATATCGTGAATTAATTTTTGATAATCATATGTATATCTTGCATCCGAAACAGCTACACAAATTTTATTATTTTGTTTAGCCTTGTTTATCAAATCTTTATATGCAAATTCAATTTGTTCTTTTGTAATTCAATCACTTGAGTATAAATAATTAAATGTTGATATAGGAGGAATTTCAATATAATCAAAGTATTTAATCATTTTGTTTATATTTTCATCAGTACCATTAATAACTTCCTCTCACAACAAAGATAAATTTGTACCAGAACCTAATAATAAATCTGGATCTGGTTTTCATTTATCCAAATAAAATTTAGGTCCATTTTTATAATTAGTTGTCAAGCTAGAAGTAATATATTTAAATAATTTTTTCAATCCTAATTGATTTTTAGCTATCATTCTAACTTCATAACTAAATTTCTTTCCTAACATTTTTGAAGAATCAACTGTATCTAATTCTTTAGAAAGATTTATTTGATACTCTTTTTTTAATTTGACTAATATTCCACATCAAACATTAGCTAATATATTAGCATCATAATCAGCACGGTGTGCTACATCAGCTACATAATTAACATTAAATCTTTTAGATAAATTATTTAATGTGTGTTTTTTTTCATCTGGAAATAAAAATCAAGATAAAGCTAATGTGTCTATACAAACTATATTAGAAACATCTAGCCCATTCTCAATAAATTTTTGTTTACATACATTTATGTCAAATCTTGCATTATGTGCAACTGAAACATTATTATTCAAGATATTATAAATTTTAATAATTCCTTCTTTTTGTGAAATTGCATTTTCTACATCTTCATTAGTTATTTTTGTTAATTTAGTAATTGAAAAAGGGATTGGTCTTGTAGGTTTTATAAAAAATTGTTCATTTTTTACAATAACTCCATTTTCAACATATGTTGCTCCAAATTCAATAATCTCGTTGAACCTTGCACTAAGTCCTGTTGTTTCTAAGTCAAATACAACATATTTTTCTTTAGCTAAATTAAAATCTTTAAAACCATAAAAAATATTATTTCTTGTGTCTATAGAACTTAATGTCGCTCCGTATATTGGGATAATTGATTTATCTTTTACAAGATTATAAAAACTTGGAAAACTTTGAACGCTGTCTAAATCGGTTATTGCTATTGCTCTATGACCATAAAATTTTGCAGCTTTTATATATTCTGAAGGGGTTGAAATTCCATCTTGTGTTGACATATTGGTTCTTAAAGCTAATTCAATTCTCTTATTTTTTGAAGTATCTTTTCTTAACTTTATAACATCATCAATTATTCTCGGAATACCAATACCTAATAATGTTTTACCACCACTAAATTTATCTTGCGATAATTTTCCTTTAACCTCAATTGATTTTCCTACTTCTAGACTAGGAAATTTGTTATTATTTGATAAGAAATAAATAACTTTTATTGCCTCCTCATAATCTGAAATATCTATTGACATAAGTGTTTTTTCATTTTGTATTATTTTTTTAGTTATTCTATATATTTCACCTTTTAAAATTACTTTTTCTTCATAAGATTCATGAGCTTTTTTTATCGACAATTCTAGATATCTATTAGAGTCACTTTTTTTATATTTATTGTAATTTTGGTTAGAATCATTGTCTAAATCAGGATCAATATTTGAAGATGATTTTTTAAATGCTTCCAACTCGTTTTTTATTTTCAATTTCTTACTTTGCTTTTTATCTTCTTGAACTAAATTTAATGTAATCTTTAAATTTGGAAATTTTAGATTATCAAATATTTTTTCAATTTTAGATGTGTTTTCTTTATACTTTTCAAACATATTTTTGTCAAACAAATTAACGGTTAAATTTTTGTCATTATCTATTGAGAAATTATCTACCCCTAATGATGAAAAAATATCTTTACCTTTTATTTTTGAATTTATTACATAATGTTTAAAATAATCAAAAATTAATTGCTTATCATAAACAATAGATCTATAACTAATTTTTAAATCAACTTTTTTAAAACTAGCAGTTAATAGTTTTTTAAATAATAACATGTCCTCTAATTTAGGATGTGATTCTACTATTAATTCAAAAGTTCATTTTCCATTAGAAGTAACGTTTTTTATTTCAGCGTTTTCAAACGCGGTGTTTTTATATTCAAATTTTATTTTATTACATAATTTTATAAAACTATTGTTCATCTTCTTTCTCCTTATTTTTAATTAAATTAAAAGTATTAATGTTGTTCCAATTGTAACTAATGATGTTGAATCAAATCGGTCCATTAATCCTCCATGGCCAGGAATTAGATTAGAGTAATCTTTTATTTTGATTTTTCTCTTTATATAAGAAAATAATAAATCTCCAATAATTGATAAAAATGGTAGAAATATCATGCCAATTACCACTTGCGTGACTTTGGTAAAAACTACATAATTTACATTATTTTTAGGAAGATACATAAGTAAATAAACGCATAATGTGCCAAGTAAATATGAAATAATTGCACCCTCTCAAGTTTTTTTAGGACTAATATGTGGAGAAAATGGTTTTTTAATGATTTTATGACCTAGTAACATTCCACCAAAATATGCTGATGTGTCAACAATAATAGGAATTAAAAATATACATGCAAATAAATATATATTTATTCTATTATAAAGGTATAAAAATTTTAAAAATAAAGGTATATATATTAATGCAAAAAATGTTATAAAAAACTTAGTAAATGATTTTCTTTTTGAAATTAAAAAAAAGAATATTGCAGTCGGTGCAATTATTATTAAACTAATTATTATTGAGTTAGAAAAATTTTGTCAAATAAATAAATTTATAATTTTTTGTAGTTCAAAACTATAAGTTTGATTTTTAAATATAGAATTAGGAATGAACCAGATAGTTGTAGACAATAAGCATAAAATAATATTGAATATCAAATTTAAACCATTTCACGCAATTATTTCCATAGTTGCAACTAATGAAAAAATAATATAAAAAATAATTCCTATTGCTTTTCCATAGTCATTTTTTAATAAATTCGTTGTTAAAAAGAAGGGAACTATTATTGCTAATAATATCAGTGCGGATGTAGTTCTCTTCAATATATTTTTTTTCATAATATTTATTATTACATAAATAATGTTTTTTAGATACTTATTTTTTAATTTTTAAATAATTAAAAAATGACCTAGATGGTCATTAAATCGTTTTGTTTTTCTTGATCAATATTTTGGATTTTTTCGATGCTCTTATCTATTTCTTTTTGAATAATTTCTAAATAATGTTTTTGCAAATCTTCAGATAAATCTTCATCATTCTTAATTTGTTTATTTATTTCTTGTCTAGCTTGACGAATTCCAACTTTTGCTTGTTCTGTAATAACACTTAATTGCTTAACTAATTCTTTTCTTTTATCAGTAGTTAATTGTGGATAAATAATTCGAAGTTGATGTCCTTCATTTGCAATAGATACATTTAATTTGTAATCTAAAATAGCCTTTTCCATTAATTTAATTGAAGCTATATCATAAGGCTTAACAACTAATTGAAGAGCTCCAATAACAGATATTGATGCTAATTCCTCAATAGGAGTTAATGTATCATAATAATTAATTTTAATTTTGCTTATTAAATTTGGGTTTGCTCTTCCTATAGCAACTTTAGTTATTTGCATTTCATAATTGTTAATTACTTTGTTAATTAATTCTTTTAAACTATCAATATATAAATTAAGTTCCATTATTTTTCTCCTTCATTATTTTCGCTAGTAATAATAGTTCGTTTAATATTGTCTTCTAAAACTTTTAAAAGTGAATTTTCTTCTAAGATATTAAAAATAACAATATCAATTTTATTTTCTTTAGCCATCGATGCTGCAGTTTGATCAATAACTTTTAGATTTCTTCTTAAAATTTCATCATAACTAATTCTGTCGAATTTTTTAGCCTCTTTATTTACTTTTGGATCACTATCATAAACTCCATCAACATTATTTTTACCCATCAATATTGCTTCTGCGCCAATTTCACTTGCAAATAAAGTTGCTGCAGTATCTGTTGTAAAAAACGCTCTTCCTGTTCCTCCAGCAAAAATAACTATTTCACCCTGATTTAAATATTTGATAGCTTTTTCATTTATGTATTTTTCACAAACTCGTTCATCCATTGATAAACTATTAAGCACTCTACATTTAACATTATTTTTTTCAAATCCTGATTGTAATGCTAAAGCATTCATTGTAGTTGCAAGCATTCCTATATAATCTGCTCTGACTCTAGGAATACCATTTTTAGCTGCACTTGTACCACGCCAAAAATTACCACCACCAATAACTATAGCAACTTGAATTTTCTTATTTATAATTGACTTTAATTGAAGTGCAAAATTTTTAACAAGCTCATAGTCAATAGCTAGGCTTTTTGTTTTATTAGCTAATCCCTCTCCGGAAAGCTTAATTAATACTCTTTTATATTTCATTTCCCACCTGTTTATTTAATATTTTATAACATTATTTTTATAAATAAATTTATAATCAAATGTTTTAAACTTCTAGTTTTTGGCTAATTTCAATCAACTTCTTTTTTCCTTTTTTGAAAGCATCAAAAACTGCACTTCTTGTCATTGCTAATAATTTTGAAATTTCACCTATACTTAAGTCTTCATTTAAATATAAGTGTAATATTTGAAATTGTGATTGAGGTAAAAATAATTTATATTTTTCAAAAAGTTGAGTAATTTTTTCTCTTTCTTCTATATCAAACATTAAAGACCTTTCATTAGTCCATATATATAAGTTTCTAAATCAAATTCTACTAAATCACTAAGTTTTTCACCCATACCAATATATTTAACAGCTAGTCCTATTTCATCTTTTATTGTTAAAACAATACCACCTTTTGATGTACCATCCATCTTTGTTAATATAATTCCGGTAAGGGGGGTGGATTCTTTAAATATTTTAGCTTGCATTATCCCATTTTGACCAGTTGTCGCATCTAAAACTAATAATGATTCATGCGGACCATCAGAAATTTTATTTGTAATTATTTTATTTATTTTTGCTAACTCAGACATTAAATTAACTTTATTTTGCAATCTTCCAGCAGTATCTATAATTAAAACGTCATAGTTTTCATTTATGCCTTTTTCAAGTGCTTTGTATACAACCGCTGCTGGGTCAGTTTCATTTAAACTAGGTTTTATTATATCTGCACCAATTTTAGACGATCAAATTTCTAATTGTTCAACTGCTGCTGCTCTAAAAGTATCTGCTGCTGCTATTAAAACTTTCTTACCTTGCAATATTAATTTATTAGCTATTTTCGATATTGAAGTTGTTTTCCCACATCCATTTACGCCTACTACTAAGATGATATTTAACCTATTAGATTCTATATTTAAAGAAGTATCCACAATCGAATTTACAGTATAAATAGTAAATAATTTATCAGCAATTATTTCGGTTATTAATTTAGGATCGCTTATATTTTCTGTTCTAACTTCTTTCTTACATTCATTAATTATGATATTAACAAGTTTCATTGAAATATCACTCATAATAAGAATTTCTTCCAAACCCTCAAAAAATTCTTCATCAATTTTGTTATGCTTATTTTGTAATTGTTTAATTGCTGCAATAAATGAATCATTAGATTTAGATAATCCAGATATATAAGTACCTAGTTTATTTTTCTTTTCTAGTTCTTTTAAAGTTTTTTTATATTCCTTTTCTTCTAGTTTTTGTTTTTTACGTAATGCTTGTTCTTCCTCAGTGCCAAACATTTTTTCTTTTAATTTTGCTCAAAATCCCATTTTATATCCTTGATTAGAAAAAGTTGTTCATTATAATTTAATAAATATAATAATTATATATATAATAACTTTAAAATATTTATGGTGAAAAAAATAAAATCTTTATTCTATATATATAAATTTAAATCATTTTTAAAATTTGGATTAATAATGTTTATCCAAACTTTTTTTCTTGCCATTATCACTTTTGTAACTTCTTTAGCTATAGCAATATATGGAAAAGTGTGACATATTGATGGTTCATTTTCCGGAAGATATTTTTATTTAACATCAAAAATTAACACAATTTTCAAAATTATTATGTTTTTACCTATTATATTTCAATTTGGAGTGTTAATCATTTCTTCACACATGCATGGTAGACAAGATTATTTTGGAATGAAAAAAATACTATTTAATGCAATATATTTATCAGTTATAATAAACTTAATATTTTATCTATTAATTTTTTTCATTAGCCCTTTATTACTTCCTTTATCAGGTGTTAAAGATCAACCAGTTTATGGTTGAGAAACGAAAAATAATTATGAAATTTTCTTGAAGAACAAATTATTAGCAAAAAAGAATGGAATTAATGAGATAGAAATCTTAAATTTTCTTTTATATGGAGGAAATTTTAAACATTTAAAATTTGAGAATACCTATCCATTAAAAGTATTAGAAAATGAATTATCATCATCAATTAAATTTATAAGAATTGCACTATTAGAATTGTTTATTTTTTCAATTGCTCAAATATTTTGTTCAAGTTTAATATCATCCAAAAAAAATTTATATGCTTCAATCTCATATTCATTAGGATTACTTACAAGATTATTTTGAACTTATTTTGTTTTTACAAACAACAAAATCATAAATTCATTTTATTTTTCATTTGAGGGAGTAGCAGGATCTTTAGTGCATTTTTTTCTCTCTCTAATATTTTTAAAAAAGTTTTTATTTAAAGGCGAAAAATACAAATTCAAATATACTAATTTTGATAGCAGATTTATTTCTAAATTATTTGTAATAGGCCTACCAATTGCGTTAGAAAGTGGAATATGATATTTTTCTCAATTTTTAATTGCAAGAAGTATTCCTTTATTTAATTTACAAGATAAATATATTGGAATTTTCAAAGCTCTTAATAGTTTATATGATGTTTTTGCTTCATTTGCTTATGGTTTAAGTTTCCTTGCAAGTAGCTTTATATCAGAAGAATATGCAAAAAATAATATAAAAGAAATTAAATTAATTCAAAAGTCACTATTTAAAATAGCATTGATAGTTCAAATAATATTTGGATTAATAAATATAGCTTTAACAAAACCTTTATTAAAAATATATTCTATAAATGATAAATTAATAGTAAGTATAGGCTATATATTAATGTTTATATATTCGTTAAAATTAATTGCAGACCTAGGAAACTTAATAACATTGCGTTCTTTATGAGGTGTTAATATTACTTGATATCCTTTATCTGTAAGTATATTAACAATGATAATATTACAAATATTTCTAACTTATTCAACATTAGAATTGTTAAATAATAAAAATATAAATACTGAAACTATTTTTTGTGTATTTGTTTTTTCAACAATAATCGATCCACTAACAAGAACAATTATTTATAAGATAAAATGAAATAAACTATTTAGAAAAATTTATTTTTCTAATAAAACAAGAGTTTCAATATGATAAGTTTGAGGAAACATATCATACCCCTCTACAAATTTTACTTTATATTTTAATCCGATCAACTCTTTTAAATCTCTAACTAAAGTTCGTGGATTGCAACTTAAATATATTATTTTATTAACTTTTATATTTTTTAATGCATACAATACATTTTTATTTAATCCACTTCTTGGAGGATCAAACACAAAAATATTATCATTATTTGCATATGAATCACTATTCAAATTCGTAAAATATTTTGTTGCATCTTTTTGTATAAATCTAATGTTTGAAACGTTGTTTAATTTTGCACTAAATTTAGCAAATTCTACAGATTCCTTATTTATTTCAATACTGATTACTTCTTTTAAATTATGTGCTAAATAAATTCCTATGGTTGAAATACCTGAGTATACATCAAATAAAGATTCATTTCCTTTAATCATCAAAAGTACTTTAATTTTATTATAAATTTTAAGCATTTGTTCTTCATTGATTTGAAAAAAAGAATTAGGTCCAACAAAAAATTTATATTTACCAATTTTATATGTCGAATAATCACTTCCAAATATTTTTATAGTTTTAATTAATCTAACCTTATCTAAGTTAAAAATATTCTGAAATATTCCTATTTTTAAATCATTTTTTTGAAATTTACTAATTAAATTTAAACTAATATTTTTAGAATTAGTTGTGTTAAAAATAATTAAGAATTCATTATATTTTTCACTATATTTAAATGTAACTGAAAATATATTTTTATACACTAATCATTCTTTTCTATTATCGTTTAAATTTTGTATGAATAATCTAACAAATTCATTAAATTTACCATTAATTAAAATACACTTTTTAAAACTAACAATTTTGTGAGTTTTTTTCTCAAAAAAGCCTATTTTAATATCGTTATTTTCAATCACTCATTGTAAAGTTATTTTATTTCTATATGAGAATTCATTTCTTGATGGAATAAAATTAATATTTTTCTTTCATCCAATTTCTCGTTTAAATAAATCTGTCAATATCATTTTTTTAAAATTTATTTGACTAACATAGTTCATAATCTCAAGTGGAGTATTTCCAGCTCTATAAGTTTCTATATCTATAATATTTCTTCTTTCAGGAGAGTTTGTTTTTCTATTTATAACTCTTGCTAAGGCGTATTTTGAATTAATACTTTCTATTTTAATATCGGCAATTTCATTTTTAAGTAAATTCTCAATTAAAATAGGAAATTTATTTATTCTAAATACACCATATCCCTCATAACTAAATTCATAAGCTTTAACATCTAATATTATTTTTCCAATTTTTAATTCATTGTCCATGTCCATATTTATTTTCCTAAACAAAATTTTTTAAAAATATTATCCAATAGGACCTCATTATTATGTTCCTCATTTAAACATTTTTTTGCGTTGCTTCACGCTTCTCTTAAATCAATGATAACAGTTTCAAAACCATAATTATTTTTTAAACCTTCTTTAACCTTTTTTAATGATTTTAAAATACTATTTAATTTTTCTATTACATCTTCACTAACGATAACATCATCAGTTAAAAATTTAAAATACATTTTATATAAGGTGTTTTTTAATTCATAAGTATTGTTGTTTGCTGCTGAAATTCATACATAATTACTATATTTTTTCAATATTTCTTTACTACATATATCTATTTTGTTCACTACATTTATATAAACTTTGTTTTCAGTAATTAAATTTTTTATTTTAGATTCATATATATCATCATATTTATCATTAGTTGGGTCTATTATATTTAATATTACTTTTGCTTTTTTTATAGTTTCTATCGACTTCAAAATTCCTATATTTTCTATTTTATTTTTTGTATTTCTAATACCCGCTGTATCTAATATTCTAAATAAAATTCCACCTATTTGAAATTCACCATCCAAAACATCTCTAGTCGTTCCTTCTATATTTGTAACAATGGCCTTTTCTTCCTCAAGCAAAGAATTAAATAAAGATGACTTACCTGAATTAGGTTTCCCGATAATTGCTACATCTATCCCTTTATAAACATTTATTGTTCTTTCACTATTTTCAATAAGTGTTGTTAGTTTTCCTATAAACAAATTAACAGAATCTAACAACTTATCATTTTCTATCGTTTCAATGTCGTTATATTCTGAATAATCAATATTTATTTCACACATTGAAATTAATTTTAATAATTCTTGTTCGATTTCTCTTAATATTTTATATCCAAAATCATCAAATTGTTTAATAGCAATTTTGGTTTGATTAATATTTTTTGCATTAATTAAGTTATTAATTGCTTCAGCTTTATTTAAACTAATTTTGTTGTTTAAAAAAGCTCTACGACTAAATTCACCTCTTTCAGCTAATCTTGCACCATTTTCTAAAATAATATTTAAAATTCGATTAGTTACTATTACACCGCCGTGCGCATTTATTTCTATTGTATTTTCTCCAGTATAATTATCAGTTCCGATAAATCATAATATTAACACTTCATCAATCTTTTCATTATTTAAGGGATTTATAATGTGTCCATATGTGATTGTTTTATTTTTTCCGATTTTTCCTTTATAAATTTTTTTAATTATGTCTATACTATTTTTTCCAGAAATTCTTATTATAGATATAGCTTGATTTATATTACCAGATGATATTGCAACAATAGTGTCTAAATATTTATTAATTTTCATTATAAAAAAATTATAAAATATATCGAAATTTCTTTTTTATTTTTTTAAATATAATAATAAACTCTGATATGAATGTTAATATCTCGAAAAATATCTTAAAAATAGGAGAAAAATGAAAAATTAATATTGTTAATAAAATTCAATTTTGTTAGTAATTGATAAATTAATAGATCTTTAAATATTAAAAAAATGTTTAATATAAGTATTTTTTTTAATTTAGGATATAATTTTTGATATCTTTAAAATATTATTTTAAGAAGGAAAGGAAAAATATGTCTTCAACAGCTAAGATTAAAAGACAAGAACGTGCTGATAGACTAATGAATAATATTCCATGATTTAGATTAAAAATGGGTGATATTTTTAGATCTATGGTTATGCCTATAGCAATATTGACATTTTTGTCTATTGTTTATGGTGTGTTAGATTCAGTACAAAGAAACATTACTATCAAGAACACAACTATTTCTAATAATATAACTTATGCAAAGTTAATATTTGAAAAATTAATTGGTTTTGTTCCTATGATAACAGCTATCTCGGTAGCAACAACATTTAGTTCCAATAGAACATTGGGAGCAATAACAACATTTATAGGTTGGGTTTGCTTTATTGCAATTCAATCTGTATTTATAAAATTTAATGGTACAAGTTATGAATTTCTTGGAATTAAAACATTGAAAAACATAATTGGTACAAATTCAATAAATAGGTTAGAAATACCCGGTTTATCTCAATCAATAATATATGTTAATTCAAACATGATTGTTGGTTTTTTGGTTGGCTATGTAAACGCTTTGATTTTATCTAAAATTTCTAAAAGAGTTTCATCGTTGACAAATATAACTTTTATTGCATTAGTAATTGCTATTGCATTATCAATGGCCTTAGGAGTTTTGCACTCTTTAACAATTATAAGTTTAACAAAAGGATTAGAACAAAGTAAAGATATATTTACAGGTTCTAAATTATCTAAAAATTCATTAAATCACTTTTTAGGTGTTTTAATAACTAGTGCTATATATCCTATGCAATTACAAGGATTAACAGAGAATTTATATTCTCCAATAATGAATCCTTATTATAAGATTATTCTTGCATTATTTGTGTTACCTTTAGTTGCATTAGTTTTAGTTAACAATGCTAAAAAAGGAAATAAAAAATTCGCTTTTTCATTATATTTAACAGCTATTATAGCATCAGTTGCATTAGGTCAATATCAACCTATACTTCTAACAATATTCTTTGCTTCTCCTTTATTGTTTTTAATAATTGGCGCAGCATTACCCGCATTTGCTTCATGAATTATTGCTTATGTAGGAGTAGGAATTAGTGCAAATCCTATTAAAAGTGGAGATTTAGTTGATTTTATAAGAAACTTTATAATTCCATTTATTAAAAAAGATGCAGCATACAAAAAAGCATGAATTATATTAATCATTGGAGCAGTTGCAGAAGTTGTTGCAGCATTAATTGCTCACTTCTATATTAAATATACAAAAGTTTGTGTATTAGGCAAAGCAAATGTTGTTAAGAAAATGTTTGCATATGAATATATAACCGAAAATAACTATGTTGTATTTGCCAAATACCACGACAAAGATGTAAGAAACCCTATAAGACATCAAGTTGCTGATGAAATGTTAAATAAAGCATCATTATTATTAGAAAAAGAAAACATAGATGCTGCTAATGGATTATCAGATTCAGCACATAAAATGGGATATACGAAAGAAGTATCTATTAATTCGGAAGGAGAAGGTTTTGAAGTTGGTGGAGCAGGTAAATATAAAATAGATGATCAACCTACCTCTTTAAATGATTTAAATGTTGATGATTTATTTAATTCTCCAATTGAAAAAGGATTGTTAGAAGCACCTTTATTAGATTTAAATATTCCTAATCAAGAGACAACAACTCTTAATAACTTAAATGTGATGAATGAAGGACTAGAAGATATAAGTGACTTTAATGAATTCACTTCTCCTGAATCGCCTGAACAATATAATTCTATATTTATGCCACAAAGTTTTGAATATACAACTGAATTAACTCCGGATGTTGATTCTCCTTTAAATATTCAAGAAGCTACATTATCACAACCTTCGTTTGAACCTATTAATAATAATGTTCAACAAATGGATTCAACAAATTTTGATGAACAAAACTTCGATGTACAAAATCTAGATGAATCAATGTTTGAATCGTCAAATCAACCATATGATTTAGAAACACCAATTGATAATTTAATGTTAGAACCAAATATTAATCCTGAAGAAACATCTTCTGATGAATTATCGGAACAAGAAATTCCTACCGATTCAATAGATTATGATTTTGACGATCTAAACATATCTGAAGAAAATTCTGATTTAAGTGATTTAGATAATGAAGAAGAATATGTGTTAGAAGATGAAAACACAATCAAGAATGATGAGGTTGTTGTTGAAGAAAATCCTTCAACTAAAGAATCTGAAGAACTAGTTGAAATAGAAAATGAAAATCCAATTCAATTTATGACTTCTGAAGAACAACATTCTGTATCTAATGAATCTAATGATGATGATGAAACCGAGGCATTAAAAAGACGTATTGCTGAACTTGAAGCTGAAAAAAACGCCATTCAACCTACATATGTTGAAACTATTAAATTTATTGGTGAAGAATCTTCTGATGCAAAATCTGATTTAGATAACAAACAAGTTGAACCATCTATATCTGTTGAAAATCAAGAAGAAAATATTGATAATTCAAGCAATGATGAACAAATTAGTCAATTAGAAAAACAAATTGCTGAATTAAGAGAACAATTAAATAATAAACAACAACAAGTTCAACCTACATATGTTGAAACTATAAAATACCTAGATAATCCTTCAGTACAAAATAAACAACCTGAATATATTTATAACTTTAATGAAGAAAAAACTGTTCCGGTTGAACAAAGCGGTTTAGTACATGAAGAAGATAAAGAAATTCAACCTGTTGTTAAAGAAGAACATGTTAAATATTCTCCTCAACAAGAAACTTATGCATCGGCTGTTGATGATAGAACCGTTGAACAATTAATTAATATTATGGATTCTCGTAAGCAAGCTAATGATGCTATTTTAAAGAACATGGTTGAATCACAAACTAAAAATGATTTATTAGTTAGTTCGTTAAATACAAAATTTGATTATGTTGACAAAGAGTTAAATAATAAAATTTCTTCTTTAGAACTTAAGAATAAAGAACTTGAAGATAAGAATAAACACCTTGAAGATGTTGTTTATGAATTATCTAAAACTGTTGAAAGAGAAATTAATTTACGTAAAGAATATGAATCTAATATTGAAAAGACTATCGAACTTCACTTATTAGAAAAGAATCTTTCTACATCTAAACCATCATCTGATGACATAATTCTTCAAGAAAAAACTCAAGAAGACGAGGAATTTGTTCTAAGTGATAATAATACTCAAACTAAAAAAGAAGACGTTAAAATCGACGAAAATGCTATTTTGGTGGAAGAAAATAATAATAATATAGAACAAAACTTAGAAAAATTAGAAGAACCAGGGGAAAAATCTACAAAAGATATCGCTAAAGATAATTTTGATGAAACTTATATTTTAGATTTTTCAAGTGTCGAAACTATAAGTGATAATAATTTAAATGCTGATAATAAAGAAAATATTTCTTCTGATGTTGAATCAGCAAGTGTAAGTGAACAAATTGAATCAAAAATTGAATCAGAAGATATAGTTAAAGAAACTAAAGATGAACAAGATACAAATCTAGAGCAACTAGATGAATCTGAAATGGTTGAAGCATCTCACTTAAATGATGAATATGTGTTAGAAGATGAAAACAATGGAGTAGATATATATGAAGATACATTAGCATCTTCGGATTCAGAAGAAAACTTAAAAGAAAATTCAAATGATGAACCAGTAGAACTAGCAAACAACGAAATAAAATCTGATTCTCCAGAATTAGAAGAAGAACAATCATTTTTAGAAGGTTTAGATAATCTTGAAAATATACAAGAAGATGATGATAAAAACTTATCTTTTGGTGAAAATGAGTCAAATGAATTGTTAACCGAAGATCTATTAAAAGATCATTCTGAAGAATTAGATGAATCTGAAATGGTTGAAGCATCTAATTCAAATGATGAATATATATTAGATGATGAAAATAATAATGAATTAGTAATTGAAACTTCTGAGCCACAAGTGAGTGATGATAAAATTAATGAAATTGTTGATTCTGAAAAGTCTAACGAAAATGAAAAAGAATTAATCGAAGAAGAAAAAGAAGAAATGATTGAATCAATAGAAACTTCTGATGCCAACGATGAATATCAACTAGATTCATTGGAAGAAAACAATCATGATTTTGAAGTTGCTAAAGAAGGTGATTCAATTTCAAATGAATTTGTTGAATATAATAATGAAAATGAAGAAGAAAGACTTTCATCTAATGTAGAAAAACCTTCAATAGAACAAGAAGAAACTATAACTTCAAACAATAAAGAAGAACATAAAGTTATTAATTCTCAAGACATTGAAAAAACTGTTGAACAAATTGTTGATATTATTGAACTTAAGAATAAAGAAAGTAAGTCTGAATTTGAAAAGACTATGTTAATGGAATTTGCATCAATGAATGAAAAATTGAGCAACTTAATATACGCAATGTCTCAACAAAATTCAGGTAAACCAGTAATTAATATTATTAATAAAATTGATCGCAGTTTATTAGGCTCGGAACACACTCAAGGCATAGAAAATAGAAACGAAACAATCTATCAAGAAGTTAGTGGACAAGAAATAAGTACATATGATGAATCTGAATTACCTAATAATAATCAAATGATATCTTATGACTTTGAAGGTAATCAACAAGATTTAACTAATTATTCTAATGATTTTGAAAATCAACAATTTGACAATGTTAATTTCGATAATTTCCAATTCGATGAAAATGGTCAAATAGAAGAAGGTTTATTGCCTGTCGAAGATAATCAAGAATTAAATTCAAATGTTGATTTCGGTAATATTGATTTTGATTCATTAAGCTTTGACGATTCTTTAAATTTAAACTATATCCCTGAAAATAATGAAGAAAAAGTTGAAGAATCTTCTAATAATAATGAACAACTTGAATTATTAGATGAGTCACAAACTTCCGATTCAAACGAACAAATTAAAAATGATGAAAATATCGTTGAAACATCTTCTGCTAGCGAAGAACAAAACGAAGACAACGACAAAGAATTTGATTTTTCAAACTTAGATAATTTTGAAGATGAATTAACTAAGGAGATGACATTAGAAGAAGAAAACGGTGTTATTAATAATAATGAAAATATATCTATTAATAATGATGAGGCTTCTAATAATGATGAACAACTTGAATTATTAGATGAATCACAAACTTCCGATTTAAATGAAAAAACTAATTCTGATGAAAATATAGAAAATGATAATTTAGACATTTCTCAAGAATTTTCAGATTTAAGCAAAGATGATTTAATAAATAATGATGAATTATCTGATGAACCACTAGAACTTGCAGATGCTGAAACTATTGAAGCTGAAGAAGAACTTCAAGAACTAGATTCGTTTGATATGGATGAAGATGAAGCAAATAGTCTTGCTAACATATCAAGTGGTTTGTCATTCGATGAAGAAGCAAATGATGAACAATCATTAATGTCTGAAGGATTAACAAGTGAAGAAAATCTTGATGTTGTAAAACAAAAAATGTTTAGTTTTGAAACTAAAATAAAACATTTTATGATATTAAGTCCTTTATTAGGTGAAATTATAAGTCAAACCCCAACTTCAATTGAAGTTCTATCATCAAGTGGAAAATTAATTATGCCTAATGATGCAGTCGTTGAATATATAAGTGAAAATAGAGATAAATATATTGTTAATATATATGGTGTAAAAATGGAAGTATTAATGAATGCTCCACTTGAAAAGACTCACAAACAACGCTTACATAATAAAATTTATGCTAATGAAGGTAAAAAACTTTATAAAGGTGATTTCTTCTTAGATGGAAATAAGAAATACTATAGCGAAAACGGCGACCAAATGATTCTAACGTTTAGAATACTTCCTGGTAATTATGATGTTTATGCAATTAGACATATGAATAAAAAATTATCTAAATGAGATGGTATATTTGAAATCTCTTTAAATAAATCATTTGATACTAAATCAAGAACAGCACATGTTGTTGAAGATGATACTAAAGAAAATTAATGTTAAAAATTGGATTAATAGCTGAATTTAATCCATTTCATAATGGACATAAATATTTAATCAATCAAATAAAAAAGCAATTTAAAGATTGCTTTTTGGTCGTTGCGTTATCTGATGATTATAACCAACGCGGGGAAATAACTATTGCAAATTTTAAGGAGCGAAAATTAGCTGCTTTATCTAATGGAGTTGATAAAGTAATTAAACTTGATTTACTTTCTAGTACACAAGCAGCACATGTTTTTGCAAAAGGTGCAATAGATTTACTATTAAAAGAAAACATCAATATTTTATGTTTTGGTGTTTCGGATGAAAATGCAGATATTAATACTTATATTACCTCTGCACAACAAATAAAAGATAATAAGATTAAATATGACCAAATTTTAAAAGAATACTTGAATAAAGGCTTTTCTTACGCTTATAGCACGTTAGAATCTCTAAAAAAAATTAGCAATTCTAAATATATTCCGAAAGACATATTAGGTTTTGAATATACTAAATATATTATTAATAATAATTTAAATATTAAACCATTTTGTTTCAAAAGAACTATAGATTCTGCTGCTAAAAATAGTGATGGAATATATGCTACAGGTTCTTATATACGACAATTAATAGACAACGGACTTGATTATTCAAAATACACTGATATGGTGATTCGACAACCAATTAAAAAAATAGAAGATTTATATTCTAAATTTCAGCAAATAGTTTTTTCATCCTCATCATCTGAACTATCACAAATTTTATTAATGGACGAGGGGATGGAAAACTTATTTAAAAAAAATATTCATGCTGATTCATATGTAGAATTTGTTAATCTTTGTGTGTCGAAACGTTATACAAAAAGTCGGATAAAAAGAGTCATTCTCTATACAATACTTGATATTAAAAAATAGCTTATTAAAAGCTATTTTTTCATTTTTATTGTTATCAAATTTTTACTCTTTTTTCAGGCGGTAAAAACATTTCATCATTTTCTTTAATGTTAAATGTTTTATAAAAATCATCCATATTTTTAACTTGAATGTTAGTTCTTAATTTCGCAGGAGCATGAACATCTGATTTTAATAAAAGCTTTGAAAATTCTTCTCTATATTTTATTCTTCAAATAGTTGCAAAATTTATGTAGAATGCTTTTGCATCAAAATCACTTTCTAATTTTGCAGCCTCTAATGCACACGATATTCCGCCAGCGTCTGCAATATTTTCAGAAACTGTTAATTTTCCATTGCATTGTCCAAATTCAGTTTCTGTTCCATCGAAAAGAGAAATCATTTCTTGTGTCTTAATATCAAAATTTTTCCTATCTTCATCTGTTCATCAATTAACCATATTTCCATTTTCATCAAAATTAGCCCCATTATTATCAAATGCATGTGAAATTTCGTGCGCAATAACTGATCCAATTCCTCCATAATTAGCGCTAGTTGATTGTTTTATATCATAAAAAGGTTTTTGCAATATAGCAGCGGGGAAAACGATTTGATTTTCATTTGGGCTATAATATGCATTAACTGTAGAAGGAGTCATTGATCATAATTCCTTATTCTTTTCTTCATTATATTGCTTGAATTTTCATTCATTTATTATATATGTGAATAATAAAACATTTTCGATTAAATCATTATAACCATTATATTTTTTTACAATAAAGTTTTTATAATAAGGTCTAATTTGATTTGGATATCCTACATGTATTCCTAATTCATTTAGTTTATGAATAGCTTTATTTTTAGTTTCTTGAGTTAATCATGAATTATTAGCAAGTCTTGATTTATATATATTAATCATATTATTAACCATTTGTTCAACATTTTTCTTAGCATTTTCACCGAAGTATGTTTTACCGTAATATAAACCAAATGGCATACCATAAAATTGCATCGTCAAATCTACTTCAAATTTATTTTTGTTTAACGGTTGTTTTATTCCACGTAAATATCTAGAATATTCTGAAGCGATTTCTCTTAAATCATTACTTAAATAGTTCGATAAAGAAATAATGAAACTTATTAGCATTCTTGATTGAAATAAAGGGAAATTTTGATCATTTATTAAATTATTTACATTATCTAAAAACACTGGTGATATAACACTAATATTATCAACAGAATTATTAGTTATTTCATTTGCAATTTTTTGAATGTTCAAGGCATTTATTTTCTTATTTAGATTAGTGGTTGAATATAAATTGTATAGATTAGTGTAAACAGCTAATTCTTCTGATGAAAGAATATATTTAGACAATAGATCATCATATTTAATTGCATTATCTATATGTTTCTTTATTTCTTCTTCTTTTATGTTGAATTTTGAAAGTAACTTTTTTGACATATTTGTTCATACACCAAGAAATTCCTTTTTCTTTTCTTCGTTTGAATAATAGCTTTTATCAGGTAATATTGGATCTGAATACTCAAGTCATAAAATTTGTTTTCTACTATCTTTAAAATCATTTAAAATAAAAAAGTTAAGTGGCAAATAGTATCCTGAATATTGGTATCTTTTATAATTAATTTCAATATCTTTTCATGACTTTAAGTTAATAATTTCATCTATATATTTTTGAATAGAAATTATATTTTTACCTTTACGTATATTTCAATTTTTAACTATATTATAGAATTTAATCATTTCTAATAAGATTGAATCATGTTTAATTTCTGAAGTATCTATTGATCATTTTTTTAATGAATTAAGTTTTATTTTTTTAATGTTATCTTCAATTTTATAAAATGAACCATATCCACTCAAATGGTCAGGAATTTTTGTTTTTTCAATTCAGTCGGCATTAATTGCATCATAGAAATCTTTAGAGATCATTTTTTTATTCATATGTTTTCCTTCTTTAAATTTGCTTAGTATTAATATTTGTTATTGTGTAATATATTCTATCAATTTTGTTGTTTATTAATTTTTTATAATTTTCTACATCAAGCGATTCAAAGATTATGTTAATATTTTTATCTTTAATTTTTTCTAAAAACGTACTTATATATAAGTAATTTTTTAAATTATTTAAGTTTTTACAAATTAATTCATTTATTAAAATATATTTGATTTTAATTTCTTTTGTTATCATCATTATTTCTTCAATATTTAAGTTATTTATCTTCAAACCAAATTCACAATCCTTTGAAATTAAATATTCTAATTTATTCTTAATAAATTTTAAATTATCATAGTTTGTGATATTAATTATGAAATTTAAATTTTGATATTCTTTACTAATGGTTATTAAATATGAATCACTTAACAAATTGAAAATATAATCATTGATTAGAATTATTGAATTATTAGCTAAATGATTTCTTATTGATTTAAAAAAGGTTAACCATAAATAATCAAAAATATCGGTATTTCCTAAAATCTTTTTAAATTGATTTTCTTTGTTAATATTTGAGAAGCGTGGAGATATAATTGTTTTTTTTGTAATTATATTCTTGTTGAGATCATTAATTGTTGTTTTTAATAAATTATATTCCTCATTGTTTGCTAATAAAATAGCCTCAGAATAAATCTGCTCAAATTTATTGAATGATTTGTTGGTTTGAAAAAAAGTTGTATTTAGTATTTTATTTTTTAATAAGTACTTATTATTCTTAAATATATTAATTAAATAATAAAAATATAAATTTATATTTCCAAGTGTTAAAGAATCTAAAAATGATGAATCTGCAATAATAAATAAATCAAAATATTGTTTTAAAATAGAAATATTTTTTAATAAAACTTCTTGATATTTTAAACATTTATTATTTTCCTTTGAATTATTTTTGTCATTTTCATATCAAATAAATATTTTTGAATTGCTAATTGATAAATTAAACTTTTTGTATTTTTTGTAAGATATTAATTTTGATAATTCATTTATTAAATAGTCTTGCTTATATATATAAGTTTTTTTGATATTTATAACTATCGAAGTAGCGTTCTTATTTAAAAATGGGAATATATCATTTTTAGTGTTTATATTTTTAAAAACAATATTTTTGTCAATATAATCATAATCTTTTTTATTTCAATAAACAGTTGCTACAAAATAATCATTTTTATTTTTTTCTAAAATAAGTTTATATTTATGACCATCAGAATTTTTTAAAAATAAATCAAAATATAATACAGATTCATTATTAAAATCATTTATAAAGACATTATTTAATATTTTCTTGGTTTTTTCATCAAATATAGATGTAAATATATTTATTTGGAATCATTCACCATTTGTTATTGTATTCTTATATAAAAAAGGAGGGAAATAAGTTAATGGTTGTATATCATTATTGATTCTTACCCGTTGGTTTTTTGTGTCAATATTAAAAATGACAAAGCCAGAAAAATAATATTTAGTTTTTTTAAAATATACCTTAAATAAAGAAATAATTATAAAAATTAGAATACTTGTAATTAATGCAATTATTAGTGAAAATATAACTATTTTTCAATTACTTATTAGCATTTGGATCTCATTTCTTTATCGAAATATGATTTTTAGCAAAATTACTTATTTTCCCATTTGAAAATTTTACAGAAATTAAGTCGCCTTTGACTTCTAAAACTTCACCCTTACCAAAAACGTTATGTGATATAAAATCTCCAGCAATAAGTGAAACATTTTTATTAATGTTAATTGAATTTGAAAAACTATTAGCTATATTAATAGAAGTTGTTTGCTTTATTCCTGATTCTAAAATAAATCTGCTTCTTTTGTTTTTAAGGGTTCCAACCGCAAATGATAAAAATAATTTTTCTTTAGCTCTAGTCATTGCTACATAGGCAAGTCTACGTTCTTCTTCAAGTCCCTCAATATTTTCTTTAGACCTCATAGTATTAATATTTCTTTGAGTTAAGATACTAAAATCTTCTTTAGGCGAAATGCTAATAGCACGTCTTAGAGGGAAAATATTTTCAGCTAAGCCTATTATAAAAACATAATCAAATTCTAATCCTTTAGCATTATGAACAGTCATTAACGAAACAAAACTTGCTGCATCATCATTTTCAACATCTCTATCAGTGATTAATGTTATTTCTTGTAAATATTGATCTATTGTTCCGCTTTTATTATTTTGTTCTCAATGATTAATAGCATCAATTAAACTATTAAAATTTTCCATTCTTGTTTCATATTCTTCTTCAGAACTTTTTATTTCATCGAAATAGTTTATTCGATTAATCATAAATTCTTTAAGTGTTGAATGAATAGGATTTGATTGCAAAGCCCTTCTAGCTCATCTTATTTCATTGATTAGTTTTGCAATATTCTTCAGAGTTTCACTATGTATTTTTAATTCATTATGTATTTCATTGAACTTTGTTTCTAAACATTTAAACAAATCAAGGTCGTGTTCTTTTGCGAAATTTAATAATTTGTCAATAGCCACTTCTCCTATTTTTCGATGTGGTTTATTAATTATTCTTAATAGCGAAATTTCACTTCCATCATGAATAACTCTTAGATACGCTAAAGCGTCTTTAATCTCTTCACGTTGGTAAAATTTTATTGAACCAAACAGTTTGTAAATTGTATTTTCTTTTATAAGTGCTTCTTCAACTGCACGTGAGTAGCTATTTATTCTAAAAAGAATAGCAATGTTTTTTAATTGAACTCTATTCTTTTTTAGTTCATTAATTTTTTGGGCAACCCAGTTTGCTTCTGCTTCTTCATTGAAACCGGCAAATAATTCAACGTCGTTTCCAATTTCATTTTCGGTAAATAATTTTTTATCAAGTCTGAGTTTATTGTGAGCAATTAGACTATTTGCAGCGGTAAGGATTTTCTTGGTTGATCGATAGTTTTGTTCAAGTTTAATTGTTTGTGTATTTTTATAATCAGAGTCAAAATTCATGATTATATTAATGTCTGCATTTCTTCATGAATATATTGTTTGATCGGGATCACCGACAATAGTTATATGATTTGTCTTCGCACATAATTTTTGTAAGATTTTATATTGCAGTAATGAAGTATCTTGGAATTCGTCAACTAAAATATGTGAAAACATATTTTGCCATTTTTTTGAAATGTTTTCATATTTAGGATCGTATAATAAATTATAAGTAAAAAGCAATAGATCATCAAAGTCAAGTGTATGAGCCTTGTCTAAATGTTCTTGATAATTTTTATATATTTTTGTTTTTATATCATTTTCTTTATTTTCTTTAATTGAGCTAGGGCTAATAAGTTGGTTTTTTTGATTTTGAATATAAGATAAAATTGAGTTAAAAGTGAATTGACTTTGTGAAACACCTAGTTCAGAATAAACTACTTTTAAAACTGCTTTTTGGTCTAGTTCATCAATAATCTGAAAGTCATTTGGATAATTCATATTATGAATCTCACGTCTTAAAATTTTTGCGCATAAGGAGTGAAATGTTGAAACTATGGGAATTTTATTACTTATATTATTAGAAAGTAAATTAAAAACTCTTTGTTTCATTTCATTAGCTGCTTTATTAGAAAAAGTCAGAGCTAAAATTTTTTCAGGCAAGACATTAAGAGAATCAATTAAATATGCAATTTTGTATGTTAAAACACGGGTTTTACCACTCCCTGCGCCCGCTATTATTCTTAGTGGACCTTCATTATATAAAACTGCATTTTTTTGTTCTTGATTTAATATATTAATATCTAGTTTAGCCATTTTAGTTCCTCACAATATAAAAAAATAAATAAAATAAATATTATATATTAATTATAAACTTAACTAATGTAAGCGATAAATAATAGTATAATATTTGCCTTATTTTTAGTTTTCAAAATCTAAAGTGGGCAAAATTCGCTTTTTTGGACGAATTTCTTTTAGTATTTTTTCTTCTTTTGGATTTTTTATTTCTTCAAATTTATTCATTCAAACTGTTAAACTATTTGAAAATTTATCATTAAGTCCTATTTTGTCTGCCTTTAGATTAGTAAACATTAAAAATATTTGTAGCATTATTGCTAATGAAGATAAAACAATTGGAATAGATAAAAATAGTTTTTGATATGGTTTTATTTTTTCTTTTTTTGCTGCTTCTAAAAAAGTTTGTGGGTGAATAAAAATAACAAAAGAAAGAAAAATACAAATTCATAAAAAAGCAAACAAGCGTTGTCTATCAAATATTATTTTTGAAAATTTATCAGAAGACACATTATCTTTCTTTATTATTTTTAGTCTACAAATTGCTAAACCTATTGTTTTACCTTTTCAAATAATTGGTAAAACAATATAAAAGAAAGTTAAATATGTGATTATAAGAAATAATCAAACATAATAGTTTGCAATATGATAATATGTGTTTTTTTGATAATTAAAAACCATAAATGAGGTTGCAATTAAAAAAATAACAAATAAACTTAAATCAATTGAAGATGCTAATAAACGAATTCAAAAATTAGCTTTTTTGTTTTGTTTTATCATGTGAAATTTTTAAAAATCTTTTCCCATTTTGATATTTGTTGAATGTCAACATCATTTAAAATAACTATTTTATTATTTAAGAAGTATTTATTTTTGTTAATAATATTTGGATTTTTTTCATTAAATTTATTAATTAACAATAAAGCATTAGTTTTAATAAGTTTTAAAGATTTTTTATTTTTAATATTGATTTGTCCAAGCATTCCAGCTTCAAAATGTTGTAAATGCATTTTTTGTGAAAATAATAAAGCCTCTTTAAGTTCTTCATTATTGTTATTATATAGTTGATTAAACAGACCTCAAATATTTTCTCATTCTAAATTAATTATTTTAGGACTTAAAATTGAAATATCAAAGTTATAATCTTCAACTCAAGTGTTTTTATAGTATGCAAATGTTTTAGATAAAATAATGCTCTTATATTTGCAAGATGCAGAAAATTCTAAATTATCAGTTTTGGTTATATTTTCAACATAGATTTTTTTATATATCACAGTTTTTGTTAAAAAGTTAAAAGAATAGGGACTTATTAATGTAATTGGACTTTTGTCTAATTCAAGATTAATAATTTTTTCATTTTGGAATTTATCACGATAAAAATCATAGTGAACTAATCCGCGACAATATCCATTTAGTTCAATAAAATCAGGTTTAGTTACACTCTTATTAATAAAATTAATAATATGGTTTGTAAATTCACTCTTGATATATGAATATGAATAGAAAATATATGAATATTCAGTTTTAACAAAAGTAAAAGCTTGCCTTAAAACTATGCTTATATGTTGATGTGAAGAATTAATAATCAGTTTAAGTCTATTACCAATATTTTGTTTATATTTCTTTATTGCTTCAAGTTCATTGTCATTCGGTTTATCAATAAGAATAATTACATCAAAATTTTGATTTTTTTGCTTTGTTAAATTTTTAAGAATTGCTGATATATCTTTTTTTGGTTGATAGATAGGAACTACTATTGTTAATAAATTTTGTTTATTTTCCATTTTACCTCACTACATTTTTATTCCACCAGGTGTTCTTGGGAATGGAATAACATCTCTAATGTTAGATATTCCTGTTACATACATTACAAGTCTTTCAAATCCTATTCCGAAGCCTGAAGAAGGTGCATATCCATATCTTCTTAAGTCTAAATATCATTGCAGCGGTTCTTGTTTAATGTTTAATTCTTTAAGCCTTTGTTCAAGTTTTTTATATCTAGATTCACGTTGGCTGCCTCCCATTAGTTCACCAATGCCAGGGACTAATAAGTCAAATGCAGCAACTGTTTTATTATCAGTATTTTGATACATATAAAAGGCTTTTAATTCTTTAGGATAATTAATTAAAGCAACAGGGCCATTAACTATTTTTTCAGCGATAAATTTTTCGTGTTCACTTGATAAATCCATTCCAAAAAAAATATTTTGATCTTCAAACATGTTCTTGTTTTTTTCAAGTATTTTAATTGTTTCTTTGTAATCAAGTATTTTTAAATCTTTGTTTATAAAATCTTTTAAAGTAGGAATTAATGTTCCGTTTTTAAGATCATTTAATATTTTCATTTCTGAAGGATAGTTTTTTAAAGTGTTAGCAATTATTGTCTTTAATAAATTATCAGCAAGTAAAATTACATCATTCAAATTAGCGAAGGCAACTTCAGGTTCAACCATTCAGAATTCTGCAAGATGGCGTGAAGTGTGTGAATTTTCAGCTCTAAAAGTTGGAGCAAATGTATAAACTTTTTTAAACCCGTTTGCATATGCTTCAGCATGTAATTGTCCAGATACACCTAAATAAGCTCTTTCTTTAAAAAAGTAATCATTTTTATTATTAGGATTATTGACTTCAAGTGTTTCACCTGCCCCTTCACAGTCATTAGAAGTTATGATAGGAGAAGCGACATTTATAAATCCATTTTCTTGAAAGTATTTATGAAGTTCAAAAACAAGTGAATTTCTAATTAACATAATAGTTCTAAATAAATTAGTCTTATGTCTTAAATGAGGAATTTCACGCAAGAAATCAAGAGTAGTTTCCTTCTTTTGAATTGGATAGTCGTCATCTGAAGTATTAATAATTTCTAAAGTTGAAACAACAAGCTCAATAGGTTGAGGAGATTTAGGAGTTAATATTAAAGCGCCAGAAACTTTTACTGAAGTTCCTAAATTAATTTTGTCAATTTTGAAATCTAAAATATTTTTACCTTTGATAACAACTTGGAGATTATCAGAAGTTGAACCATCATTTAATGAAAGAAATCTAATTTTTTCATTTCCGCGGTTTGCTAAAATTCAGCCTTCAATTGTATATTGATCATTATCTTTAATTTTTTTTAACGAGTTTAATAATTTCTTTATGTTCATGTTTTAACCTTTAATTTCAATTTTTTCAAGTCCATTCATATATGGAATTAAAACTTTAGGGATGCTGATTGATCCATCACTATTTTGATAATTTTCCAAGATTGCAGCCATAACTCTATCAATGGCAAGGCCTGACCCATTCATAGTAAATGCATAAGTAGTTTTTCCTTCGTCGTTGCGATATCTAATTTTTGCTCGTCTTGCTTGGAAATCATTGCATATTGATATTGAAGAAGTTTCACGATACTTTTCTTCACTAGGAATTCATAATTCCAAATCAATAGTTTTTGCTGATGAAAAACCTATATCTCCAGTTGATAACATAACTTCACGGTATGGAATTTCAAGAAGTTCAAGAATGTTTTTTGCATCATTAACCATTTTTTCTCATTCAGTCATTCCATCTTCTTGTTTTACAACTTTAACAAGCTCTACTTTGTGAAATTCATGTTGGCGAATAATTCCTCTTGTGTCACGTCCTCCGCTTCCTGCTTCAGATCTAAAACATTTAGTATAAGCAACATATTTTTTTGGTTTAGATAAATCTAAAATTTCATCGTAATGATAGTTTGTTACTGGCACTTCAGCGGTAGGTATTAATCAAAGATCGTTACCTTCTAGTTTAAATAAATCTTCTTTAAATTTAGGAAGTTGTCCTGTTCCATATAGCATTTTACTATTAACAATATGAGGGGGCATTATTTCTTCATAACCATTTTTTATATGAGTGTCTAACATAAAATTTTCAAACGCTCTAATTAATGCAGCACCTTCTTTTTTGTATAGAACAAATCTAGTTTGAGCAAGTTTTACAGCTCTTGAAAAATCAATAATGTCAAGTTTTGTGGCAATATCATAATGAGGTTCAACATTTTTAACTAACCCTCTACCTAAAGTTGGATGTTCTTTAATAACTACATTATCTAAATCAGAATGTCCAATAGGAACATCATCATAAGGAATGTTAGGAATTTGCAAAACTAATTCATTTACTTTATTGATTGATTTATCTGCTTTTAATTCAATTTTGTCAATCTCTTCTTTTAATAAGTTAACCTCATTAATTAGCTTTTCGGGATTTTTTTTATTTCTTTTTTGGATTCCAATCTCTTGGCTTAATTCATTCTTTTTAGCTAAAAGTTTTTCAAGTTTAAAAATTAATTGATTTCTTTTTTCAATTAGTTTAACTATTTTCTCAATGTTTGAAATGTCATAATTACGTGTTGATAGCTTTTTTATTATGTAATTTTTATTATTTAATATGTACTTTAAATCTAGCATTTTCATTTCCTTTTTATATAGTTAAAATATTATAATAAATTTATCATATAAATAAAAGTTTATACATTTAAAAATATTATAATTTTATTTATATATAGTACCCAAAATTCATTATAAAGTCCCAGAAGGGGCTTTTTTAATTCCTTTCTCTTCATTTAGTGAATTGTAAAAATCACATTATTGTTTTATTTTACAAGTTCATTAAATCAATTAAATAAGGTACTCAATTCTAATTATTTTTTTATGTTAGTATCTCTCTTCCGCATTGCTCCTTTATATAAGATATTTATATTATAAATATGCTTATATAAAAGTTCACAATGCGTATAAGTTTCACTTACAATCAAAAGCAAATATAGAATTAGTTCAATAATAGATTTAATGAACTTGTAAAGTTAGGGACTATATAACAATAAAGTTCCCAAAATCTAATAATTAGGGACTATATACATTTTTTAAGGGACTATATGAACGACCCCTTAGAAAAAAATACCCCCTTAAAACATTTAATGGTATATGTGATTTTAGAAAGGAAAATTAATGAGTTCAAGTATTTATGAACTTTCAAATTTATACGAAAAATATAAAGACATGCAAGAATTAGAAAAAAGAGATAAAACATTATTTACAAATTTCAAATCTATTGATAAATTCACTGACGGATTGCAAAATAGACAATTATATATTTTAGCTGCTAGACCAGGAGTTGGTAAAACTACTTTATTGCAAAATATGATAATTAATGCTGCAAAGCAATTAAAAGAATCTGAATATATTTTGTTTTTGAGTTTAGAACTATCAGCTGTTGATGTCTACAAAAGATTTATTCAAATTGAAAGTAATTCATTAACTAAATTTGATATTAATAATTATGACCCTGACGAAGAAATTAAAACAGAAATAGAAAGAATTAAAACTGAATTTCACAATAAAAATATTTTAGTTTTTGACAATGAAGCAAATGAACAAATAACTCCTGCTTACATTCAAAAACTTTTAAATGAGTTAAAAGAAAAAGATATTAAAGTTAAATCAATATTTATTGATTATTTTCAACTTTTGGATAGTAACTTGTTTAATGCAATTGAATATAAAGCACAGGAAGATACTTCTAAACAATTAAAGCAAATTGCTAAGATAAATAACATTAATGTATTTTGTTTAGCTCAATTAAGCAGAGAATATGAAAAACGTAAAACAGTTATTCCTACTTTTTCGGATTTAAAAGGGACAAGCTCAATAGAACAAGATGCAGACGTGATTATGTTTTTATATTCACAAGATAACAATATTTATAACAATAATTCAATCTTAGAATTGCAACTAACTATTGCAAAAAATAGAAATGGATTATGTAATACTTCAAATTTAGTATTTTATACAGAAAAAGCAAAATTCTTTGACAATGATAATTTTTCTGTAATAGCAAAAAATAAAGGGGATAAAAATGGAAGATTGTAAAAAATGTGTTAAATGTGGTTCAACTATAGACCTTGCTAAATTTGGTTCTTTACATTGTTGTAAAAACTGTTTTAAAGAAGTATTAGATTGAGCTCAAGAGTTTGATATGGATTGGTATTGAAATAAAAAATAAGCATTGTATTACTTGTATGTGTATATACTACATATAACTAAAGTTATATATGTAGGTATATATATACACATACATACAAGTAATTAAAATACAATGCAATTTAGATAGATTTAAATATGCCAACATTAAACAATAAACCACCTAAATTTACTATTGAAAAATTAGCAGAATTACTACATTATACAGACCAGGAAGTAAATCCAACATTTGAAGCTTATAAATCAAATTCATTTTATAAAATCTATTCAGGAGCAAAAGGAGTATCTAAATCATTTAGTAGAATGATTGAAACTATATATCGTATTGTTAATGAAAATAATTTTTGTTCAGTATGATGTAGAAATCAATTTAATCACATTAAAAATACACTTAGACCTATGTTAGAAAAAGTTTTATATTTTTTAGCAGAAGAACATAATTTAGATTTTAGAGATTATTTCTATGTAACAAATGAAGCTGCATATTGAAAATTTGATGATAACGGATTAGATAGAGCAATATATTTTCAAAATTGAGAAAAGATTCAAGCATTTCAAGGATTTACACTTAAAAATTCTAATTTTAGATTTGGTGAATTAGTTATTGATGAGCCATTAGAAGATACTGCAGATAGTAATAAATTGCCTCATGAATTGGAAGAAATATATGCATTACAGGAAGAAAAATTACCATTACTAATTGCTAATACTGTTTTAAGAGAAGTAGCTCCTGATAATTTTAAAATTAATGTTACATTTCTTTACAACATATTTACAACTAATCATTTTCTAATTAAAAATTATCATCAAGAAGCTATTAAGATTTTAGAAGAAGATGAATCAATAAATCAAAATGTTTTAAATGAATTATTGGACAACAATTTTATTCAACGAGAAAATAGTGACTTCAGCAATGGGTTAGGAATAATAGTTACAATGTTCTCAAAATATTTCATTCCTAAAAAATATTTCTCTGAAATGCAACAAAAGAATTTAGATTTATTAAAACAAACTAATTATCGGTTATGAGTTATTACTGTTGTTGGGTTTGCATTTAACTTTGAAGATAACAAATTAAATTATTTTATGAAAAACATTATTTTTGACGATGAAGGAAATATTCGAAAGAAAATTAAAACTATATCTAAAAATAAGTTTTATCAATATTTGCAAAATCAAGAAATATTAGGAATTTATCATGGATATGACCCAGGAATTCATGATAATGCTGCATTTGTTACTGTTGCACTACATAAAGATGGAAGAATAATTGTTCTTAAAGTAATTGAAGATATCAAAAGATTAATTCCACAAAAAACATATTGGAAAAATAAAGCTATAAATGAAAAAATAGTTGAAATTATTAGCAAAATGAATAATGAAGTAGAAAAATATCTTCCATATTCTTATTCAAATAGTAACTTTCTATATTCAAAGACTTCTGTTTTGTTTTGTGATAATCACGCAAGTATTGAAGCTTTAAATATTTTATTTGAAGATAAGAAAATTAATTGTTGAGCTATTAAAGCAGTTAGAAAACCAACACAACAATTTGGAATAGTAGATAGACAAATGTGGCAAAAAAATATTTTTGAAAATGGATTAATTAATTTATTGCCAAATAATGAAATTTTATTAAAGTGTTTAGCGAAACAAGTTGTTATAAAAGATAATACAAAACCACTTGATAAGATTGAGAAAAGAGATGAATCAATTCATCCTGAAATATATGATGTTGTTAATGCATTTGAAATGAGTAGTAGTTTATTGTTTAAATATCAATATGCTTTGCTATATGAAAATTTAGAAAATAATTAAGGATAAATAATGGAAAAAGTTTTTAAAAATATTGAAGAATTGATAGAAAAATATCAAAAATGAGGAAAGCCTCAAAGCGATACATCTAGAATGTATTGAGCAGGCGAATATAGCCTGCTTTATGAAAAAATGAAGAAAGAGATATTAAATGATTTAGAAAATGTTAAAGCATTAAAACAATCTAATGAAAAATTTGATAATCAAGATAAACAAACAAGAGACATAAGCATTTTAATAACTGAATTAATGGAATATTATTCAGGCTACATTGTAATATCAAGTGCAACACTATGAGATAATTTATAGAGTTGCATTTTTATATAAAAAAAGAGCAACCATTTTGCTTCAGAAGGCGGTTACTCATGATTAATAATTATAATCATTTAAATTATACCAATAGAATTCTAATAAAAGAATATTTAAGTAAAAATTACTCAATTAGGAAAATATCTAAAGAAATTAAAAAAAGTCCTTCAACAATATCACGAGAAATCAAAAGGAATTTTGATTGCTTTAATTTAGAATACAATCCTGAAATAGCTGATAAAAAAGCTATGACTAGGCATAAACACAAGTTTTATTTTTGAGATCGTCATATATATGAAAAATATGAAGATTTTACCAATCAATTTGTAGCATTATATGATGGTAAAAAATGAATGGTTGAAAATACTTATTTTTATATTAAAAATAATTTTAATTACCCTATCCCTTCGCTTAAAACAATTTTTAATTGGATAAATTCAGGAAAATGGGCTATACAACGGAAAGAATTATTGCGAAGATATTATAAAAAGGGCGGAAAAAGAGCAAATACAAATATAATTGATAGACTAGTTGGCGCTAAATATGTAAAGCCAATTTGAACTCGTCCACAAGAAATTAATGATAGATCTGAGTTTGGTCATTGAGAATTAGATCTTATTTGTGGCAGAAATGTTCGTGGGGCATATCATATCATTACATTTGTTGAACGAAAAACTAGATTTTGCTATACAGCAATGATAAAGGGAAAACATCCAGATAATTTAAATAGAATTCTTTCTAAACTTATAGGTTCCAACAATATTCCTGTTAGATCAATTACAACTGATAATGGATTTGAATTTAGAAAATTAGGGTTATTAGCTTATAAATTTGATATATGCATATATTTTACAGACAAATATGCATCTTGGCAAAAGGGAAGCAATGAAAATTGAAACGGTTTATTTAGAAGATATTTTCCTAAAGGAACTAATTTTGATGAAATTGATCCTGAATACATTAAAGAAGTGACATTAGAAATTAATTATAAACGTAGAAAAATATTGAACTGAAATTCTTCATTAGAATATTACAAGGAAAATTTAATTGAAACTTACAATAAGATTTTTGAATAATTATTAATATTTAATTTAAAAACACTATGTGTTTATTTTTAACATATTTTTTTACTTTTTTTAATACATGAATTTTTGAAAAAAGATAAAATAAAATATGAAGCACATAGTGTTGCACTTCATATTACTTTCTAGCACTGAATTAATGGAATATTATTCAGTTTTAGGGAATAAGCAAAATGCAATTTATAAATATTTAAAGAATTGTGAAAAAGCACTAATGGATTTATTAAATGAATTTGATAAACAAGGCAAAAAAATTAATAATAAAATAGTTTTTGACAATGTTTTTAATTATAAAAGTGATTATAAAACATTAAATAAAGATTTTAAAAAATTAGAAGAATTGTATAAAGATTTAAACAATGAATTCAATGAAAAAATAACCCATTATCAAGATAAAATTTGTGATTTAAAAAACATTATTTGAAAGATGGAAGAGATTTAAGGAAAATAAAATGAATGAAATAACAAAAAACGAAACAGACAAAATAATACACATTGGACAGTTTATTAATGGAAGTTGCATAAATTTAAAATTAAAAAATGACAATAATATATATTCGGGTTATTTATATATTTCATATTCAAGTTATTTGAATAGAAAAAGGGTTAATGGTTTAGAAAGTTGTTGGAATTTTTTGTCAACTAAAAGAGACGTTGAAATTCTTGAAGTTTTAGCAAAAGAAATTGAATGATTAAGTTTTAAAAACTCAAACAAAATATATAAGGTTTCTGAAATTGATTGAAATTGGGAGAAACAAATATGTTAGAAAGTAATGATTTAATTAGAGATATTAATTGTAATGACAGCAATTATGCAACATTAAACATAGATAATTTGAAAACTTATCATAGTAACTATAAATTAGTTGTATACAAAAATTTTAATACTATTTACTGAAATAAAAATTCAAGTCTATGTCCTTATTGAGAAATATCACCATTAGGAAAATGAAGAGTTAGAAGTGTTGATTACAGAAAAGAAAGTGATGTCAATTGAGAAAGAATGAGACTACATAATGAGTGAGTAGTATCTTCAATAGCTATAAACATAAAAAAGAATAAAGATAAAAATTATTTATTGATTTATGAATCAACTGAACCATCATTTTTTTGAGATTTCTTAAAGAATCATCATGGATTAGAAGTTAATCGAAAAGTTTTCACTCTGGACAATGGGCTAGAAAAAAGAGATTTCTGTGTTTTATCAAACATTAAAAGATTTAAAAATTTTAATAAATCTTGAAATAGCATTATTGATTTTGAAAAAGCAGTTTTAAATCAAATAGAAAGTGAAGAAGCATAAAATGACTACCGAACAAGCATTAGAAAAATTAAAGCTACAAATGAATGAAAAAGTTACTAAACTTAAAAATCAACCAATTAATAGTAAAAATCAATTCCTTAAGTTTGGTATTCAATCTACATTACAAACATTGTGAAGTAATTTCCCCAAAATTGAGGGTTTAAATGCTCTACAAGCTAATGAATTTGCTTCTTCATATAAACTTCTAACTTTGCAAAAACTTGAAGCCTTACTATATGAAAAAGGAATTGCTGCTTTAAGAAATAATTGATTAGTTGCTGATATTTTAGATTATGTAGAAGTAAATGGGAATATTAAATATTTAAAAACAAAACTTGAGTTTAATAATTCCAAAGCGCCAATTTATGTATTTGAAACATTTGAATACAAAAATGAAAAATTATTGTTTGATTATGCAATTGTAAAACCTGACAAAATTTCAGACCAAGAAGCTAAAGATATTTTATTTAATTTTTGTGAATATAAACCAACAAAGTTTATTGAAATTCCTTATAAGATTTTTTATAACAATACTTTAAAACAACCTGATTTAAATTTAGTTAATGGAGAATTTTTTAAGCTTCTAGATAAAGATATTGAAGTATTAATTAAAGATTCATATTTGTCTGCACCTTGAATATTTGCGACTGATAATAATGGAATTAAAAAACAAATTCAAGACGGATTAGAAGATTTAGATAAAAGATTTATAGGCATTTCACCACAACTTCAAATGTATGAATATGACCCTTTAAGAATTTTGCAATCTAATTCACAATCACAAATAGTTATTCAAAAAATAGAAAAAAATATTAGTTGAATAAAAAGATTTGCTTATTTAAAACAAGACTCAAATGATTTTGGAACTAAAAATATGCATAATGTCGAAGCACAAGCTTTAAACTCTGATTTTGAAGATTACATTGAATCAAAAGCAAATTTACGGGAATTACAATTTAAAGAATTCTTGAATCAATTTTATCCTGATTTAAATGTTGAAAAAGTTTTAATTTATGGGTCTACTGAATGATTAATAACAGAAGCTAAAAAATATGCTGTTAATTTAGATGGTAGTGTTATTAATCAAAATCAATTAGTTCAAACAAACCAAGAAGAAAAGGAAGAAAGTAATAATGGAGATAACAAAGATTAATGAAGTAGTTGATAAATCTGTTTTACAAACATTTTATGCTAAGTTAATTTTCATTGATGATATTTGCACTGTTCCTGGTTCAATAAACATAATAGATTTTGATTTGTCCAAATTGGAAAAAGTTCAAGGAATGATTAGTGATTTAGTTTATAATCAAACTCCATTATCTGATGAAGTTGATTCAGATTCAAAGTATTCAATAATTTTTAATAATAAATTAAATTTAACAAACAAAATTCTAATTCTTAAAAACGCTACAACAGAGAATGAATATTATATAGTTGAAAATATTAATACTACTTATTCTCCAGAGAAATTAAATGAAGCTGTTAATGTTGCAGTTTGTCAAAGATTAGAAGATTATATAAATAATAAAAAATTTGTCATTTATCCAAATCTTAAAATAAATGAAACTTCACAATTGGATATAAACATTAGAGAAAACTTTTTATTTCAAAAAGCTTTAGTTGAAAAAGTTGATAAAACACAAGAAGAGTTAATTGTTGATAAAAATATGCTATCAATGATAGTTAATCCAATTGAAGTAAATGATGAACAAAATAAGGTTTATATGACTTTTCTATCAAAATTTAGCAATATTGACGTAAGAGATATAAATATTAATGAACGGTATGGAATTAATTGACAAGAACAACTAGTTCCGGAATATAAAAATTTTTTCAAAAAAATTTATGAAATATATTCAAATCAAAATGTGGTAATGTCTGGATTTGCTGGTAAGGATGAAAACTATATAAAAGAATTCAAAAAAATTTACAATGGAAACAATGCTGAAGAATATGTTAATTATGAAATTTCTTTATTAAGAAATCAAAGTGAATTTAACAAGGAACAAATTGAATTATTAGTTTTAATGTGTTCAGGTTTTTTAAAATCAGTATTTTGTGTAGGTGGGGGATTTTCTACATTGCATAAATTTATACTTCCTTTTTATTTTGATATGGTTGGGGAAACAATTTATTTAAGAAGTGAATTTTATGAGCTAAAAGAAGTAGCTGTTAAAAAATCTGAGGAAATTAAGGAGTAATAATTATGCATATTAAAGATGATATTTTAGCGCCTAATGGCGGTGGCGGTGGAACTGCATCACCAGAAAAGAAATATAAAAACTGATATATTCCTGTTATTAGCAATAACTCTAATATTAAAAAATTTAGAAATTCACAATCAATTAATTATCAAGATTTATCTATAAATTTAAAAGAAGTTAATATTGATTTAGATTATTCAAAAGTAACTGCTGATTATTTAAAATACAAGATTAATATGATATTACCAGAGCAAATAAATTCTCCTTATCAATTATTATATGGAAATAAAAATCCTTTAGATTCTCAAGGAAATGTTATTAATTCAAAAAATGTTCAAAGAGTATTTTTAGACCCTTCAAAATTTGAGTTAGAGAAGCAATATGAACAAGGCTTTTTAAATAAATATATTGAAGATAATTATGGTAAAGAATGAAAAATAATATCTAAACCAAAAACTTATGCATGCACAGTGCCTATGGACGTTCCGTATTGGTCGCAAGGCAGCGGAGTTGCTAAAGACCATTATGTAAATGTAAATGAATTTATACCTGCAAGATTTCAAAAATGAATTCAATATAATAAAGCTTCAAATTGAAAAGCAGTGAATGAAGTTTTTGAAAATAAATTTAGAGCAATTACCAAGGAACTTTGATATAACAACGGTAATGCACAAGTGGTATTTGCTTGACTGTTTACTATTTGATCTCACGGAGCAGCACTACCAACATTATTATTGCCTCATTATTATCATACTATTGAAATTAGAACAATTGAATTTTGAATTGAAAGAGACCAAGAAACAGTTATTGCTGGTTATCCCGAAATTACAAAACAATTATTTAAAAATAATTTTATTTTAGATTATTCATCTTGAAAAGATGTAGCTAATGCAATAGGTAAAATTAGACCTTTCAATTTTAAAATAAACAAAAGAGAAAAACTAATTATTAAAGGTATATTTTTCCCACAAGTTATTGAAATAAATAACATAGGTTTTTTAATTCCTAATGTTAAAAATTTATCTCAATTGCATATTAAATATATTGATTAATTATAAAAGGAACTGCTGCCTTTAAAGACGGAAGAAAGCGAGTAAAAATGAATTTACTTAAAAAATTAGCTGAATTATTTAAATTAGAGGAAGCAGAAGTTTTAGAAAAACTAAATTTAAAGGAAGATGCTTCAACTAAGGATTTTAAAGAAGCACTAGGAGTTTATGGTCTTTTCCTAGATAAACCAGAACTAGAATCATATATCAAAAATAAAGTCCAAAACAAAATAAGTGAAGTTGAAAAGTTAAATGAAGAAATAGAAAACAAAAACAAAACTTTACTTGATTTTGAAAAGGTTAATAATGAGCTACAAAATAAATTTTCAAAAATAAGCGCGCAAATAAAAAATAATTTTGAAAAAGAATGGAGTAACTTAAAACTACCTAAAACAGATTTAGAAGATATTAAATATGAAGATTTAGATTTTTTGAATTTAAAATCAGAAGCTTTAAAAATAGCTAAATCAAAAAATATAACTCCTGAGATTGTAGAACCAAAACAAATTGAAAATATAGAAACATTAGACACTAAACTAAATGGAACACAATCATTTGATATAGGAGCAAGAAGAATTAAATAAAACTAATAAAGGAAATTAAAAATGGAATTTAAACAATATTTAAATGCATTATTTGCAAATCAAAAAGATAATGAAGCATTTTCATTAGACCAAAAAACAAGAAATGAAATTAACTCATATATAGTTCAATATTCACTAATAGGAACTTTAGGAACTAATCTATCATTAGGTTCAGTTTCGGAAGCTTCTGCAACATTTATCAAGAACATTGGACAAACTTGAAATGAAAAGAAAAATCCAGGACCTGGAGAATTCGAAAAAGGAAACTATACAAAAATTAGCTTTAATTGAAATTTACCACAATTTCAATCATTAGCATTTACTCATGCTGATACATTATTAGGTGTACCTGCTGCAGCTTCAATTAAAATTGAAAAAGCTTCAGCTGATTTTAATGACAATTTTGAAACCTATTGTTGAACTGAACTTGAAAAGAAAGTTAAAACAAGTGACACACATAAACAAGTTAAGGATTTATTATCTGATTCAATTTCAGATAAAGACGTTAGAAAAGCAGTTGTAGCATTAGGAACTGCACTAACTAAACATAAAGATGACAAAGAAGGTATTAATGGAATTAAAAAATCGGACATTATAATTCATGTTAAACCTGAAGTATTAGATAGACTAAGTGAAGCAGGATTAGTTGGAAACTATGCTGAACAAATGTTTGTTGGTGGACAATATTCAATAGCAACTGTAGGTGGTTATACTGTCATAGCTAATAAATATTTAACAGATATTGATGCGATTGCATGTACTAATTTTTCGGTAGCATCAATGATTAATGTTAATGCTGCAAACTATGAAAGATTAGCACCTACAAATGACTATGGAATGTATTATGAAGCTATGTCATTATTTGGAATAGCTTATCCAACATGTTTTAGAAGTATATTTAATAAATAATGCTTACATATAGTGGTAAAAGCAAAAATGCTTATGAAATTGTAAAAGCAGACCATAAAGAAAAATTTAAAGAATATTCATTAAAAAATACTGTATGGTGAAAATGAGTTAGATTAATATTACAAACAGCAATATCAATTTCTATAACCTTTTTGGGAAAATTTATAGATGGATTAGTTCCGGGGCTAGGAACTGCTATTGAATTTGGATTAGAAACATTATTAGACTTAATATTCAATTTAATAGAAAATGACGGAAAAGTTGATTGAGTAGATTTTGGTATTACAGCAGGATTTAATGTTGCTGGAGCAATTACTAAAGGTCTTAAACTATTTAAAGCTGCAAGGTCACATAATAAAGTTCTTTCGCTTGCTGATAATATTATTGATAGTAATGTTAAATTTAAAAAGCAATTTAAACAAGGAGCAAAACAGCTTGCTACTTTTGGTACTAAACCTTTAAAAGGAAATAATTTATCAAACTATAATACTTTTAAAAAAACATCTAAAGAAATACTATCAACTCTTAATAATTCTGAAAATGTATTTAAACAAACTGCTGAACAATCTAAAGAAGTGTTTAGTAAAACCAAAACTTTTTTAAATAAGGTAACAAAAGCTTTTACTAAAGCTAGAACCGTAGTTTCTTTATTAACTTCTCCAAGATTCGCTGCTAAAAAAGCAATTGATTTAGCATTAAAAAAACCAAGAAGTAAAATTGTAAAAGCATTTAATAAGTTTGCTACTGAGAAAGTTAAAAAGGTATTTTCAAAAGGTGGAAAAACTTTAAAAGAATCTATGAAAAGAATACCCTTAAATAGTTCTTGATTAGATACTATTACCATTTTAGAAACTAACAGTGCTTGGGATTTTAAAAATTTAAATGCTGTTATTAGATTTAAAAAATACACTAAGAAAAAACCAGTTATTTTATGACAAAAAGATTCAAAGTTAATAATGCAATTTTTAACAACTTCTTCGCCTGGTAGTCATTATTTAAGGTATTTTGCTTGAGGATGAGATATTGGAAAAATATTGAGAAAATTTAATGGATTTATTGCTATGTCAACTATTCCTTTATTTTCTAATCTTATTAATACAATAGCTCATAGCTATAGAACTATAAATGCAATACATGAATCTATAAAAAAGGATAAATGGTTATGAAATCAAGGTTTTAAAACAGTAGCAGAAGAGTTTAAACAAGGAGCTAAACAAGGAGCATTAAAAGGTTGAAATTTTAAATATATTAGACCTGCAGTTAGTTTTGGTAGAAGTATTTTAGAAAATAAACCAATGTATGCTATTAAAGCAGGAACTAAGGGGCTTAGAAAAGTAGCTTTTTACCATCAATTTTCAAAAACTATTAAAAACTATACTTATGTAAAACCAAGAGGAAGGAGAAAATGAAAAAAATAATTGATAAATTAAATTTTAATATTGATGAATTTAAAAATAATTATTGATATTCAAAAACTATTGAAATTCCTCAATTCGTAAAAAACATTGAACCTAATATTTCTGAAATAGATTTGTTCAATAAACTACTGTTTAATGTTTTCCAAACTTGTGATTTATTTATAAATCAAAAAATGTCACAATTTTTAGCATTAGATTTAACTTTAGAGCAAATTATTGAGATATTAGGTAAACAAAGAGTTTCAAATTTTATTTGTTCTGTTTATACTGAAATTAAATATAGGTTAGCTACCGAAAAATTCCCTGAATTTTCTCAAAAGGATAAATTAATTACATCTAATTTTTCACTTGCTACAGTAGGAAGAGAATTTAATAATTTTCAAAGCTTACTATCAGCTGAAGCAATTGCTTATTTAACATATCCATCTTGAAGTGATTTAAAAATCAATAAAGATGATTATTTAAACATAACTTCAGTTTTAGAAAAACTAAATCAATTTGATAGTAAAATTGAGAAACTTCTAAAAGATAATTCAGAATCAGATGAGAACCTTAAACTTTCCTTTTCTAAATTTAAATCAAACCAATTAGAGATAAATGACAAAAAGGAAAACAAATTATCTGATAATGTTAGAAATTTTCTAAACAATAATATTGAATCGCCTGATTATTTAGGTGCAAAAGACGGAAATGATTATATAAAAATTACATTTGCTAATGATGAACTAGGAATGGATGTATGTGGCGAGCAATATCAAACTTACATTCGTCCAGAAGGTATAAAGATTGCAAGTGCAGGAGAGGGAATGGACTTATCTTATGATGAAATTTCTTTTCCACATCCAGATGATGAATCTAAACCAAAACAAACTATTAATTATGATAAATTAAAATCATTATATGAAAATTTAGATAAATCAAATTTATTAGAAACTAAGGTAAATTCAATTGACCCTGCTTTAGAAAAACTAAATCAATTTGACACTAAAATTGAAAAACTTCTAAAAGATAATTCAGAGTTAGATGAAAACCTTAAACTTTCCTTTTCTAAATTTAAATCAGAACAATTAGAGATAAATAATAAAACTAAATCTAATATTGAAGCATTAGAAAAATCTAATATTGCAGCAAAAAATATTGATAATGAGATTACATCATTAAAACAAAAAGATGTTGATATTGATAATGGTCAAAAATTAATATTAAATATTTTGCTTAATTTTGCTAATAAATTAATTGTAAATAATGAGTCTAAATTAAATCTAGGTTTTCTTAGAACAAAGTATGAAAACGAAGACACCCCAAAATATAATGTTGGTGACATTGCTAATTTTGGTGGTAAAAAAGTTTATATTGTTAAAGTAGATGAAGCTCAAGCTCCAACAACTAGCGGGGGAAGCACATCCAACGGTTATACTTATGTGTTTATGGAGTTAAATTCTAGTAAGGAGTTAGTAGATTAATGGATATTAATAAATATATTGAAAAATATAATCCTAAAGCAATATTTTTAAAAGGCTCAAGAATGTTAGGATTAACTACTGAAAATAGTGATACTGATATTGAAATTTTATTGGATAGTCAAACATTACCAGATAGTTATAAAGAAAACGGAATTGATATATTTTTCATAAATTATGATTTGCAAATAAAAAGCATTAATGATGCATTAACCGAAATATCTTTACTTCAATATTTATTTGTAAAACCAGAACATATTCTTTACAAATCTAATGATTTTGATTTTGAATCATTTAAAAAGAAAATAGAAATGCAAATGAATAAAATATTAATTAAATTTATTAAAAGGTATTGAAATAGCGTTAGATATTATAGTTATTCATTTTTGCAAAGAAAATTAGCTTATCATATTTGTTATTTATCATTATTAGTAGGTAATATTGTATTAAACTTTGAAAAAATCAAAAAAATTAAATTAGGAAAAGTAACAAAAGATGAAATAGATTACTTTGAATTTTGTCGAAAGAAACTATTAAGTTTTTATTTAAGAAATTTAAAAGAAGATTATGAAAATATTTAAATGAATTATTGGATTAGTAATTAGCTTAATATTTTTATTTTTTGCACTTTTATGACTATACAAAAATTTTGAAATTAGTTGATTAAATTGACTATTTACAAAACTAAAGGTTTTTATTAAAAAATAGAAAGGAAATTATGAGAACACAATTTATTAAAGATTTAGCACCAATATTAATGCCAATTTTATCAGCATTATTAGGTCTTATTTTGACACTTATATTAACAGCAATAAAACAAAGTAAGAAAAACAAATATATCAAAAATAAGCTTGATTTCTTAGAAAAGGAAAATAGTGATAATAAGCTTGATTTTAAACTGTACAAAGAGAAAACAGATGCTTTCATATTTGATTTAAAAATTGATTTAAAGAAAGCAACTGATGAAAATGTCTTATTGATTAAAAAATTAGAAATGTATCAAAAGAATTCTAATATTGAATATAACAAAGAATTAGAGGCAAAGTTAAATGAATATTTAAAACAATCTGATACACTTTCTAATGAGCTTTTAGCATTAAAAGAGAAATATGCTGAACAATCTAAAGAACTAATAGCTATAAAAACAGAAAATGAACAATTAATTAAAAAAATAAAGTTTTTTGAATTAGAAAAAACTGAACAACTTGCTTTTTGAAATCAAATTAAAAAAGCACAAGAATTAATTAATAATATTAAATTAAATGGAGCAGAAGCTACAAATAATATTGCTGAAGAAATAGTAGAAAATGTTGCTGAACAAAAAGCACAAAATGAAGCTATGGAAGAAAATTCTAAGGTAAAAGCTACAATTTATTAAGAATTTGCTTAAAAAATACCCCTCTAGAACGACAAAAGACATACAACTATACGTCTTTTCATTAAAATCGTCGTTGTAGGGGTGGTTTTTTTATGTAATTTTTATGAAAAAATAGCAAATTTTAATGCTTCATCAGTATTTTCTCTTAAAACTTTTTTATATCAACGCAATAAATTAATAGCCATAACAACACCTGCAATGAATCCTCCAATAGGAATTAGCACTGATAAGACAAACATAAATGGAGTGTTTGAAGAAACATAGTTATTTGTAATACCAAATACTAAATATATTGCAGCCCAACTAGTAAAAAGAAGTCCTGCAAATGGTATAAAATAAAACCCAATTTTTCCAAGAGTAAAAATTAAAACGAGAACAGTAGTAAATAAAATTAAAAAAATGGGAAAATAAATTAAATAAGCAATAGATCATTTAGCTCTATGTTTTCAATCTTTAATTAGTTGGACTCTATCTTTTAGAGCTTGTTCATATTTTTGTTGTAATTTTTGTTCGCGTTCTTGTTTTGTCATATAAAAATTATAATATTTTGTTATAATAATTATGCTAAAAAAGAAAGCACCACTCTACACCACCTGACTTCTTAGCAAATTTTTCTTTAAAACAATATTCACTAAATGAAGAGGGTAGTAGAGTTTCATAACTTTATTACTTTTTTATTTTTTAGCAACAAATGGAGAAATTAAATAAAAAAAGGCAATTTCTCCAATCATAAGGAGAAAACATGACAAATATTGAACAACTTCAAATGTTCTATGAACAATTTGAATATCAAATTAAAACAAATAATAGAAGTGCAAAAACATTGCAAACATATAAATATATTCTAAAGAATTTACAAAATTGAGAAACAGTTGATGAACTATTAAATCAAATCAATTTTATTTTAGATAATTCAGGACTAAGTCAAAATTCATTATTTATGTATCGAGCTACTTTTAGAGCTTTTTGTGAATGATTCTCAAAAAGAAATAAAATATACATTCCATTTAATGAAAGAATTAACAAATACAAAATTGAACGTGGCACTAGAAGACCATATACAAAAGAAGAATTAGATATTTTATTTGCAGAACTTAAAAATTATAATAATTATAAATTTGAAATCATCTTTAAAGTAATGCTAACAACTGGAATAAGAGTTAGTGAATGAGAATATATAAATTGAGATGATTTAAGAGCTAATAATTTTGAAACAATTATAAAAACAGCTAAAAATAATAACCCAAGACCTTTTAAAATAATTTCTTCAAATAACAAAGAATTTAGTGATATTAAACCTGCTATTATAAATGGACTAAATCTAAATTGAACTGCTAAGACTATCAAAAATAACTTTAACTTGTTTAATAAATTTGTTTTATCAAAACACCCTAATTTTAAAGCTAAAATATCTGCTCATATATTGAGGCACACTTTTGTTACAATTTCTAATGAAAAATCAACTATTGAAGAGATAGCAAAAGTTATAGGACATGTAAATTCAAATGTTACTGCTTCAACTTATCTAACATATAATCCAATATTAGCTAATAGAAAATTATCAAAAATGCAACAAACAATGGAAAATTTCATTGATAATGGATTAGAAAATAAAACAGAAGAAGATTTAATTTTGGAAAACAAAAAACTAAAAGTTGAAATAGAAATGTTAAGAGAACAAATAAAAGCTACAAATAATAAAATAATATTACCTTTTTATTTAGAAGATAAACTAAGTGTTGAAAATAAGAATTAAAATAGCAATAGCTATTTTTTATTTGTTTAAAATTTATATATGACAAAATTACCAACTTGAAAAGATTTAGGAATAAATATTAAGGAAATTCTTTGAAAGAATGATTTTAAGACATTTGAAGAGTTTAAAAATGCTTATAGTGGTGCTTTTTGTGTTAAATTAGGACATTATTTAAGTAGGAACAACAAACACACCAAAGATAATTTTTCTCTTGCTTATAACGTCATTTTCTATTATGGTTATATAAATCAAAAAAGAGAGCAAGAATTATTAAATTTGTTAACTAAAAATGAATATAAAGTAAATTCTACTTTTATGATTATTGATGCTGTTATTGGTATAGATTTAATTGCTAAAAAAGATAATAAAACATATGTAATTCAAGTAAAATCAAACAATAATTTTTCAAATTTAAAGCATATTAAAACATTTGCAAATTCAAGAAATTATGAAATTGTATTAGCTTATAAGAAACAAAATGAGTGAATTTTTATGAATGAAAATCTAGAAAATGTAAATTTGTTTTAAAATTGTGCTAATATTAGAGTAGAAGTGCATATTTTTCTCTAAATTCATAAGAGATTTCGGGACTATATGTAGGGACTTTATTTAGGACTATATTTATATATAGTACCCAAAATTCATTATAAAGTCCCAGAAGGGGCTTTTTTAATTCCTTTCTCTTCATTTAGTGAATTGTAAAAATCACATTATTGTTTTATTTTACAAGTTCATTAAATCAATTAAATAAGGTACTCAATTCTAATTATTTTTTTATGTTAGTATCTCTCTTCCGCATTGCTCCTTTATATAAGATATTTATATTATAAATATGCTTATATAAAAGTTCACAATGCGTATAAGTTTCACTTACAATCAAAAGCAAATATAGAATTAGTTCAATAATAGATTTAATGAACTTGTAAAGTTAGGGACTATATAACAATAAAGTTCCCAAAATCTAATAATTAGGGACTATATACATTTTTTAAGGGACTATATGAACGACCCCTTAGAAAAAAATACCCCCTTAAAACATTTAATGGTATATGTGATTTTAGAAAGGAAAATTAATGAGTTCAAGTATTTATGAACTTTCAAATTTATACGAAAAATATAAAGACATGCAAGAATTAGAAAAAAGAGATAAAACATTATTTACAAATTTCAAATCTATTGATAAATTCACTGACGGATTGCAAAATAGACAATTATATATTTTAGCTGCTAGACCAGGAGTTGGTAAAACTACTTTATTGCAAAATATGATAATTAATGCTGCAAAGCAATTAAAAGAATCTGAATATATTTTGTTTTTGAGTTTAGAACTATCAGCTGTTGATGTCTACAAAAGATTTATTCAAATTGAAAGTAATTCATTAACTAAATTTGATATTAATAATTATGACCCTGACGAAGAAATTAAAACAGAAATAGAAAGAATTAAAACTGAATTTCACAATAAAAATATTTTAGTTTTTGACAATGAAGCAAATGAACAAATAACTCCTGCTTACATTCAAAAACTTTTAAATGAGTTAAAAGAAAAAGATATTAAAGTTAAATCAATATTTATTGATTATTTTCAACTTTTGGATAGTAACTTGTTTAATGCAATTGAATATAAAGCACAGGAAGATACTTCTAAACAATTAAAGCAAATTGCTAAGATAAATAACATTAATGTATTTTGTTTAGCTCAATTAAGCAGAGAATATGAAAAACGTAAAACAGTTATTCCTACTTTTTCGGATTTAAAAGGGACAAGCTCAATAGAACAAGATGCAGACGTGATTATGTTTTTATATTCACAAGATAACAATATTTATAACAATAATTCAATCTTAGAATTGCAACTAACTATTGCAAAAAATAGAAATGGATTATGTAATACTTCAAATTTAGTATTTTATACAGAAAAAGCAAAATTCTTTGACAATGATAATTTTTCTGTAATAGCAAAAAATAAAGGGGATAAAAATGGAAGATTGTAAAAAATGTGTTAAATGTGGTTCAACTATAGACCTTGCTAAATTTGGTTCTTTACATTGTTGTAAAAACTGTTTTAAAGAAGTATTAGATTGAGCTCAAGAGTTTGATATGGATTGGTATTGAAATAAAAAATAAGCATTGTATTACTTGTATGTGTATATACTACATATAACTAAAGTTATATATGTAGGTATATATATACACATACATACAAGTAATTAAAATACAATGCAATTTAGATAGATTTAAATATGCCAACATTAAACAATAAACCACCTAAATTTACTATTGAAAAATTAGCAGAATTACTACATTATACAGACCAGGAAGTAAATCCAACATTTGAAGCTTATAAATCAAATTCATTTTATAAAATCTATTCAGGAGCAAAAGGAGTATCTAAATCATTTAGTAGAATGATTGAAACTATATATCGTATTGTTAATGAAAATAATTTTTGTTCAGTATGATGTAGAAATCAATTTAATCACATTAAAAATACACTTAGACCTATGTTAGAAAAAGTTTTATATTTTTTAGCAGAAGAACATAATTTAGATTTTAGAGATTATTTCTATGTAACAAATGAAGCTGCATATTGAAAATTTGATGATAACGGATTAGATAGAGCAATATATTTTCAAAATTGAGAAAAGATTCAAGCATTTCAAGGATTTACACTTAAAAATTCTAATTTTAGATTTGGTGAATTAGTTATTGATGAGCCATTAGAAGATACTGCAGATAGTAATAAATTGCCTCATGAATTGGAAGAAATATATGCATTACAGGAAGAAAAATTACCATTACTAATTGCTAATACTGTTTTAAGAGAAGTAGCTCCTGATAATTTTAAAATTAATGTTACATTTCTTTACAACATATTTACAACTAATCATTTTCTAATTAAAAATTATCATCAAGAAGCTATTAAGATTTTAGAAGAAGATGAATCAATAAATCAAAATGTTTTAAATGAATTATTGGACAACAATTTTATTCAACGAGAAAATAGTGACTTCAGCAATGGGTTAGGAATAATAGTTACAATGTTCTCAAAATATTTCATTCCTAAAAAATATTTCTCTGAAATGCAACAAAAGAATTTAGATTTATTAAAACAAACTAATTATCGGTTATGAGTTATTACTGTTGTTGGGTTTGCATTTAACTTTGAAGATAACAAATTAAATTATTTTATGAAAAACATTATTTTTGACGATGAAGGAAATATTCGAAAGAAAATTAAAACTATATCTAAAAATAAGTTTTATCAATATTTGCAAAATCAAGAAATATTAGGAATTTATCATGGATATGACCCAGGAATTCATGATAATGCTGCATTTGTTACTGTTGCACTACATAAAGATGGAAGAATAATTGTTCTTAAAGTAATTGAAGATATCAAAAGATTAATTCCACAAAAAACATATTGGAAAAATAAAGCTATAAATGAAAAAATAGTTGAAATTATTAGCAAAATGAATAATGAAGTAGAAAAATATCTTCCATATTCTTATTCAAATAGTAACTTTCTATATTCAAAGACTTCTGTTTTGTTTTGTGATAATCACGCAAGTATTGAAGCTTTAAATATTTTATTTGAAGATAAGAAAATTAATTGTTGAGCTATTAAAGCAGTTAGAAAACCAACACAACAATTTGGAATAGTAGATAGACAAATGTGGCAAAAAAATATTTTTGAAAATGGATTAATTAATTTATTGCCAAATAATGAAATTTTATTAAAGTGTTTAGCGAAACAAGTTGTTATAAAAGATAATACAAAACCACTTGATAAGATTGAGAAAAGAGATGAATCAATTCATCCTGAAATATATGATGTTGTTAATGCATTTGAAATGAGTAGTAGTTTATTGTTTAAATATCAATATGCTTTGCTATATGAAAATTTAGAAAATAATTAAGGATAAATAATGGAAAAAGTTTTTAAAAATATTGAAGAATTGATAGAAAAATATCAAAAATGAGGAAAGCCTCAAAGCGATACATCTAGAATGTATTGAGCAGGCGAATATAGCCTGCTTTATGAAAAAATGAAGAAAGAGATATTAAATGATTTAGAAAATGTTAAAGCATTAAAACAATCTAATGAAAAATTTGATAATCAAGATAAACAAACAAGAGACATAAGCATTTTAATAACTGAATTAATGGAATATTATTCAGTTTTAGGGAATAAGCAAAATGCAATTTATAAATATTTAAAGAATTGTGAAAAAGCACTAATGGATTTATTAAATGAATTTGATAAACAAGGCAAAAAAATTAATAATAAAATAGTTTTTGACAATGTTTTTAATTATAAAAGTGATTATAAAACATTAAATAAAGATTTTAAAAAATTAGAAGAATTGTATAAAGATTTAAACAATGAATTCAATGAAAAAATAACCCATTATCAAGATAAAATTTGTGATTTAAAAAACATTATTTGAAAGATGGAAGAGATTTAAGGAAAATAAAATGAATGAAATAACAAAAAACGAAACAGACAAAATAATACACATTGGACAGTTTATTAATGGAAGTTGCATAAATTTAAAATTAAAAAATGACAATAATATATATTCGGGTTATTTATATATTTCATATTCAAGTTATTTGAATAGAAAAAGGGTTAATGGTTTAGAAAGTTGTTGGAATTTTTTGTCAACTAAAAGAGACGTTGAAATTCTTGAAGTTTTAGCAAAAGAAATTGAATGATTAAGTTTTAAAAACTCAAACAAAATATATAAGGTTTCTGAAATTGATTGAAATTGGGAGAAACAAATATGTTAGAAAGTAATGATTTAATTAGAGATATTAATTGTAATGACAGCAATTATGCAACATTAAACATAGATAATTTGAAAACTTATCATAGTAACTATAAATTAGTTGTATACAAAAATTTTAATACTATTTACTGAAATAAAAATTCAAGTCTATGTCCTTATTGAGAAATATCACCATTAGGAAAATGAAGAGTTAGAAGTGTTGATTACAGAAAAGAAAGTGATGTCAATTGAGAAAGAATGAGACTACATAATGAGTGAGTAGTATCTTCAATAGCTATAAACATAAAAAAGAATAAAGATAAAAATTATTTATTGATTTATGAATCAACTGAACCATCATTTTTTTGAGATTTCTTAAAGAATCATCATGGATTAGAAGTTAATCGAAAAGTTTTCACTCTGGACAATGGGCTAGAAAAAAGAGATTTCTGTGTTTTATCAAACATTAAAAGATTTAAAAATTTTAATAAATCTTGAAATAGCATTATTGATTTTGAAAAAGCAGTTTTAAATCAAATAGAAAGTGAAGAAGCATAAAATGACTACCGAACAAGCATTAGAAAAATTAAAGCTACAAATGAATGAAAAAGTTACTAAACTTAAAAATCAACCAATTAATAGTAAAAATCAATTCCTTAAGTTTGGTATTCAATCTACATTACAAACATTGTGAAGTAATTTCCCCAAAATTGAGGGTTTAAATGCTCTACAAGCTAATGAATTTGCTTCTTCATATAAACTTCTAACTTTGCAAAAACTTGAAGCCTTACTATATGAAAAAGGAATTGCTGCTTTAAGAAATAATTGATTAGTTGCTGATATTTTAGATTATGTAGAAGTAAATGGGAATATTAAATATTTAAAAACAAAACTTGAGTTTAATAATTCCAAAGCGCCAATTTATGTATTTGAAACATTTGAATACAAAAATGAAAAATTATTGTTTGATTATGCAATTGTAAAACCTGACAAAATTTCAGACCAAGAAGCTAAAGATATTTTATTTAATTTTTGTGAATATAAACCAACAAAGTTTATTGAAATTCCTTATAAGATTTTTTATAACAATACTTTAAAACAACCTGATTTAAATTTAGTTAATGGAGAATTTTTTAAGCTTCTAGATAAAGATATTGAAGTATTAATTAAAGATTCATATTTGTCTGCACCTTGAATATTTGCGACTGATAATAATGGAATTAAAAAACAAATTCAAGACGGATTAGAAGATTTAGATAAAAGATTTATAGGCATTTCACCACAACTTCAAATGTATGAATATGACCCTTTAAGAATTTTGCAATCTAATTCACAATCACAAATAGTTATTCAAAAAATAGAAAAAAATATTAGTTGAATAAAAAGATTTGCTTATTTAAAACAAGACTCAAATGATTTTGGAACTAAAAATATGCATAATGTCGAAGCACAAGCTTTAAACTCTGATTTTGAAGATTACATTGAATCAAAAGCAAATTTACGGGAATTACAATTTAAAGAATTCTTGAATCAATTTTATCCTGATTTAAATGTTGAAAAAGTTTTAATTTATGGGTCTACTGAATGATTAATAACAGAAGCTAAAAAATATGCTGTTAATTTAGATGGTAGTGTTATTAATCAAAATCAATTAGTTCAAACAAACCAAGAAGAAAAGGAAGAAAGTAATAATGGAGATAACAAAGATTAATGAAGTAGTTGATAAATCTGTTTTACAAACATTTTATGCTAAGTTAATTTTCATTGATGATATTTGCACTGTTCCTGGTTCAATAAACATAATAGATTTTGATTTGTCCAAATTGGAAAAAGTTCAAGGAATGATTAGTGATTTAGTTTATAATCAAACTCCATTATCTGATGAAGTTGATTCAGATTCAAAGTATTCAATAATTTTTAATAATAAATTAAATTTAACAAACAAAATTCTAATTCTTAAAAACGCTACAACAGAGAATGAATATTATATAGTTGAAAATATTAATACTACTTATTCTCCAGAGAAATTAAATGAAGCTGTTAATGTTGCAGTTTGTCAAAGATTAGAAGATTATATAAATAATAAAAAATTTGTCATTTATCCAAATCTTAAAATAAATGAAACTTCACAATTGGATATAAACATTAGAGAAAACTTTTTATTTCAAAAAGCTTTAGTTGAAAAAGTTGATAAAACACAAGAAGAGTTAATTGTTGATAAAAATATGCTATCAATGATAGTTAATCCAATTGAAGTAAATGATGAACAAAATAAGGTTTATATGACTTTTCTATCAAAATTTAGCAATATTGACGTAAGAGATATAAATATTAATGAACGGTATGGAATTAATTGACAAGAACAACTAGTTCCGGAATATAAAAATTTTTTCAAAAAAATTTATGAAATATATTCAAATCAAAATGTGGTAATGTCTGGATTTGCTGGTAAGGATGAAAACTATATAAAAGAATTCAAAAAAATTTACAATGGAAACAATGCTGAAGAATATGTTAATTATGAAATTTCTTTATTAAGAAATCAAAGTGAATTTAACAAGGAACAAATTGAATTATTAGTTTTAATGTGTTCAGGTTTTTTAAAATCAGTATTTTGTGTAGGTGGGGGATTTTCTACATTGCATAAATTTATACTTCCTTTTTATTTTGATATGGTTGGGGAAACAATTTATTTAAGAAGTGAATTTTATGAGCTAAAAGAAGTAGCTGTTAAAAAATCTGAGGAAATTAAGGAGTAATAATTATGCATATTAAAGATGATATTTTAGCGCCTAATGGCGGTGGCGGTGGAACTGCATCACCAGAAAAGAAATATAAAAACTGATATATTCCTGTTATTAGCAATAACTCTAATATTAAAAAATTTAGAAATTCACAATCAATTAATTATCAAGATTTATCTATAAATTTAAAAGAAGTTAATATTGATTTAGATTATTCAAAAGTAACTGCTGATTATTTAAAATACAAGATTAATATGATATTACCAGAGCAAATAAATTCTCCTTATCAATTATTATATGGAAATAAAAATCCTTTAGATTCTCAAGGAAATGTTATTAATTCAAAAAATGTTCAAAGAGTATTTTTAGACCCTTCAAAATTTGAGTTAGAGAAGCAATATGAACAAGGCTTTTTAAATAAATATATTGAAGATAATTATGGTAAAGAATGAAAAATAATATCTAAACCAAAAACTTATGCATGCACAGTGCCTATGGACGTTCCGTATTGGTCGCAAGGCAGCGGAGTTGCTAAAGACCATTATGTAAATGTAAATGAATTTATACCTGCAAGATTTCAAAAATGAATTCAATATAATAAAGCTTCAAATTGAAAAGCAGTGAATGAAGTTTTTGAAAATAAATTTAGAGCAATTACCAAGGAACTTTGATATAACAACGGTAATGCACAAGTGGTATTTGCTTGACTGTTTACTATTTGATCTCACGGAGCAGCACTACCAACATTATTATTGCCTCATTATTATCATACTATTGAAATTAGAACAATTGAATTTTGAATTGAAAGAGACCAAGAAACAGTTATTGCTGGTTATCCCGAAATTACAAAACAATTATTTAAAAATAATTTTATTTTAGATTATTCATCTTGAAAAGATGTAGCTAATGCAATAGGTAAAATTAGACCTTTCAATTTTAAAATAAACAAAAGAGAAAAACTAATTATTAAAGGTATATTTTTCCCACAAGTTATTGAAATAAATAACATAGGTTTTTTAATTCCTAATGTTAAAAATTTATCTCAATTGCATATTAAATATATTGATTAATTATAAAAGGAACTGCTGCCTTTAAAGACGGAAGAAAGCGAGTAAAAATGAATTTACTTAAAAAATTAGCTGAATTATTTAAATTAGAGGAAGCAGAAGTTTTAGAAAAACTAAATTTAAAGGAAGATGCTTCAACTAAGGATTTTAAAGAAGCACTAGGAGTTTATGGTCTTTTCCTAGATAAACCAGAACTAGAATCATATATCAAAAATAAAGTCCAAAACAAAATAAGTGAAGTTGAAAAGTTAAATGAAGAAATAGAAAACAAAAACAAAACTTTACTTGATTTTGAAAAGGTTAATAATGAGCTACAAAATAAATTTTCAAAAATAAGCGCGCAAATAAAAAATAATTTTGAAAAAGAATGGAGTAACTTAAAACTACCTAAAACAGATTTAGAAGATATTAAATATGAAGATTTAGATTTTTTGAATTTAAAATCAGAAGCTTTAAAAATAGCTAAATCAAAAAATATAACTCCTGAGATTGTAGAACCAAAACAAATTGAAAATATAGAAACATTAGACACTAAACTAAATGGAACACAATCATTTGATATAGGAGCAAGAAGAATTAAATAAAACTAATAAAGGAAATTAAAAATGGAATTTAAACAATATTTAAATGCATTATTTGCAAATCAAAAAGATAATGAAGCATTTTCATTAGACCAAAAAACAAGAAATGAAATTAACTCATATATAGTTCAATATTCACTAATAGGAACTTTAGGAACTAATCTATCATTAGGTTCAGTTTCGGAAGCTTCTGCAACATTTATCAAGAACATTGGACAAACTTGAAATGAAAAGAAAAATCCAGGACCTGGAGAATTCGAAAAAGGAAACTATACAAAAATTAGCTTTAATTGAAATTTACCACAATTTCAATCATTAGCATTTACTCATGCTGATACATTATTAGGTGTACCTGCTGCAGCTTCAATTAAAATTGAAAAAGCTTCAGCTGATTTTAATGACAATTTTGAAACCTATTGTTGAACTGAACTTGAAAAGAAAGTTAAAACAAGTGACACACATAAACAAGTTAAGGATTTATTATCTGATTCAATTTCAGATAAAGACGTTAGAAAAGCAGTTGTAGCATTAGGAACTGCACTAACTAAACATAAAGATGACAAAGAAGGTATTAATGGAATTAAAAAATCGGACATTATAATTCATGTTAAACCTGAAGTATTAGATAGACTAAGTGAAGCAGGATTAGTTGGAAACTATGCTGAACAAATGTTTGTTGGTGGACAATATTCAATAGCAACTGTAGGTGGTTATACTGTCATAGCTAATAAATATTTAACAGATATTGATGCGATTGCATGTACTAATTTTTCGGTAGCATCAATGATTAATGTTAATGCTGCAAACTATGAAAGATTAGCACCTACAAATGACTATGGAATGTATTATGAAGCTATGTCATTATTTGGAATAGCTTATCCAACATGTTTTAGAAGTATATTTAATAAATAATGCTTACATATAGTGGTAAAAGCAAAAATGCTTATGAAATTGTAAAAGCAGACCATAAAGAAAAATTTAAAGAATATTCATTAAAAAATACTGTATGGTGAAAATGAGTTAGATTAATATTACAAACAGCAATATCAATTTCTATAACCTTTTTGGGAAAATTTATAGATGGATTAGTTCCGGGGCTAGGAACTGCTATTGAATTTGGATTAGAAACATTATTAGACTTAATATTCAATTTAATAGAAAATGACGGAAAAGTTGATTGAGTAGATTTTGGTATTACAGCAGGATTTAATGTTGCTGGAGCAATTACTAAAGGTCTTAAACTATTTAAAGCTGCAAGGTCACATAATAAAGTTCTTTCGCTTGCTGATAATATTATTGATAGTAATGTTAAATTTAAAAAGCAATTTAAACAAGGAGCAAAACAGCTTGCTACTTTTGGTACTAAACCTTTAAAAGGAAATAATTTATCAAACTATAATACTTTTAAAAAAACATCTAAAGAAATACTATCAACTCTTAATAATTCTGAAAATGTATTTAAACAAACTGCTGAACAATCTAAAGAAGTGTTTAGTAAAACCAAAACTTTTTTAAATAAGGTAACAAAAGCTTTTACTAAAGCTAGAACCGTAGTTTCTTTATTAACTTCTCCAAGATTCGCTGCTAAAAAAGCAATTGATTTAGCATTAAAAAAACCAAGAAGTAAAATTGTAAAAGCATTTAATAAGTTTGCTACTGAGAAAGTTAAAAAGGTATTTTCAAAAGGTGGAAAAACTTTAAAAGAATCTATGAAAAGAATACCCTTAAATAGTTCTTGATTAGATACTATTACCATTTTAGAAACTAACAGTGCTTGGGATTTTAAAAATTTAAATGCTGTTATTAGATTTAAAAAATACACTAAGAAAAAACCAGTTATTTTATGACAAAAAGATTCAAAGTTAATAATGCAATTTTTAACAACTTCTTCGCCTGGTAGTCATTATTTAAGGTATTTTGCTTGAGGATGAGATATTGGAAAAATATTGAGAAAATTTAATGGATTTATTGCTATGTCAACTATTCCTTTATTTTCTAATCTTATTAATACAATAGCTCATAGCTATAGAACTATAAATGCAATACATGAATCTATAAAAAAGGATAAATGGTTATGAAATCAAGGTTTTAAAACAGTAGCAGAAGAGTTTAAACAAGGAGCTAAACAAGGAGCATTAAAAGGTTGAAATTTTAAATATATTAGACCTGCAGTTAGTTTTGGTAGAAGTATTTTAGAAAATAAACCAATGTATGCTATTAAAGCAGGAACTAAGGGGCTTAGAAAAGTAGCTTTTTACCATCAATTTTCAAAAACTATTAAAAACTATACTTATGTAAAACCAAGAGGAAGGAGAAAATGAAAAAAATAATTGATAAATTAAATTTTAATATTGATGAATTTAAAAATAATTATTGATATTCAAAAACTATTGAAATTCCTCAATTCGTAAAAAACATTGAACCTAATATTTCTGAAATAGATTTGTTCAATAAACTACTGTTTAATGTTTTCCAAACTTGTGATTTATTTATAAATCAAAAAATGTCACAATTTTTAGCATTAGATTTAACTTTAGAGCAAATTATTGAGATATTAGGTAAACAAAGAGTTTCAAATTTTATTTGTTCTGTTTATACTGAAATTAAATATAGGTTAGCTACCGAAAAATTCCCTGAATTTTCTCAAAAGGATAAATTAATTACATCTAATTTTTCACTTGCTACAGTAGGAAGAGAATTTAATAATTTTCAAAGCTTACTATCAGCTGAAGCAATTGCTTATTTAACATATCCATCTTGAAGTGATTTAAAAATCAATAAAGATGATTATTTAAACATAACTTCAGTTTTAGAAAAACTAAATCAATTTGATAGTAAAATTGAGAAACTTCTAAAAGATAATTCAGAATCAGATGAGAACCTTAAACTTTCCTTTTCTAAATTTAAATCAAACCAATTAGAGATAAATGACAAAAAGGAAAACAAATTATCTGATAATGTTAGAAATTTTCTAAACAATAATATTGAATCGCCTGATTATTTAGGTGCAAAAGACGGAAATGATTATATAAAAATTACATTTGCTAATGATGAACTAGGAATGGATGTATGTGGCGAGCAATATCAAACTTACATTCGTCCAGAAGGTATAAAGATTGCAAGTGCAGGAGAGGGAATGGACTTATCTTATGATGAAATTTCTTTTCCACATCCAGATGATGAATCTAAACCAAAACAAACTATTAATTATGATAAATTAAAATCATTATATGAAAATTTAGATAAATCAAATTTATTAGAAACTAAGGTAAATTCAATTGACCCTGCTTTAGAAAAACTAAATCAATTTGACACTAAAATTGAAAAACTTCTAAAAGATAATTCAGAGTTAGATGAAAACCTTAAACTTTCCTTTTCTAAATTTAAATCAGAACAATTAGAGATAAATAATAAAACTAAATCTAATATTGAAGCATTAGAAAAATCTAATATTGCAGCAAAAAATATTGATAATGAGATTACATCATTAAAACAAAAAGATGTTGATATTGATAATGGTCAAAAATTAATATTAAATATTTTGCTTAATTTTGCTAATAAATTAATTGTAAATAATGAGTCTAAATTAAATCTAGGTTTTCTTAGAACAAAGTATGAAAACGAAGACACCCCAAAATATAATGTTGGTGACATTGCTAATTTTGGTGGTAAAAAAGTTTATATTGTTAAAGTAGATGAAGCTCAAGCTCCAACAACTAGCGGGGGAAGCACATCCAACGGTTATACTTATGTGTTTATGGAGTTAAATTCTAGTAAGGAGTTAGTAGATTAATGGATATTAATAAATATATTGAAAAATATAATCCTAAAGCAATATTTTTAAAAGGCTCAAGAATGTTAGGATTAACTACTGAAAATAGTGATACTGATATTGAAATTTTATTGGATAGTCAAACATTACCAGATAGTTATAAAGAAAACGGAATTGATATATTTTTCATAAATTATGATTTGCAAATAAAAAGCATTAATGATGCATTAACCGAAATATCTTTACTTCAATATTTATTTGTAAAACCAGAACATATTCTTTACAAATCTAATGATTTTGATTTTGAATCATTTAAAAAGAAAATAGAAATGCAAATGAATAAAATATTAATTAAATTTATTAAAAGGTATTGAAATAGCGTTAGATATTATAGTTATTCATTTTTGCAAAGAAAATTAGCTTATCATATTTGTTATTTATCATTATTAGTAGGTAATATTGTATTAAACTTTGAAAAAATCAAAAAAATTAAATTAGGAAAAGTAACAAAAGATGAAATAGATTACTTTGAATTTTGTCGAAAGAAACTATTAAGTTTTTATTTAAGAAATTTAAAAGAAGATTATGAAAATATTTAAATGAATTATTGGATTAGTAATTAGCTTAATATTTTTATTTTTTGCACTTTTATGACTATACAAAAATTTTGAAATTAGTTGATTAAATTGACTATTTACAAAACTAAAGGTTTTTATTAAAAAATAGAAAGGAAATTATGAGAACACAATTTATTAAAGATTGAGCACCAATATTAATGCCAATTTTATCAGCATTATTAGGTCTTATTTTGACACTTATATTAACAGCAATAAAACAAAGTAAGAAAAACAAATATATCAAAAATAAGCTTGATTTCTTAGAAAAGGAAAATAGTGATAATAAGCTTGATTTTAAACTGTACAAAGAGAAAACAGATGCTTTCATATTTGATTTAAAAATTGATTTAAAGAAAGCAACTGATGAAAATGTCTTATTGATTAAAAAATTAGAAATGTATCAAAAGAATTCTAATATTGAATATAACAAAGAATTAGAGGCAAAGTTAAATGAATATTTAAAACAATCTGATACACTTTCTAATGAGCTTTTAGCATTAAAAGAGAAATATGCTGAACAATCTAAAGAACTAATAGCTATAAAAACAGAAAATGAACAATTAATTAAAAAAATAAAGTTTTTTGAATTAGAAAAAACTGAACAACTTGCTTTTTGAAATCAAATTAAAAAAGCACAAGAATTAATTAATAATATTAAATTAAATGGAGCAGAAGCTACAAATAATATTGCTGAAGAAATAGTAGAAAATGTTGCTGAACAAAAAGCACAAAATGAAGCTATGGAAGAAAATTCTAAGGTAAAAGCTACAATTTATTAAGAATTTGCTTAAAAAATACCCCTCTAGAACGACAAAAGACATACAACTATACGTCTTTTCATTAAAATCGTCGTTGTAGGGGTGGTTTTTTTATGTAATTTTTATGAAAAAATAGCAAATTTTAATGCTTCATCAGTATTTTCTCTTAAAACTTTTTTATATCAACGCAATAAATTAATAGCCATAACAACACCTGCAATGAATCCTCCAATAGGAATTAGCACTGATAAGACAAACATAAATGGAGTGTTTGAAGAAACATAGTTATTTGTAATACCAAATACTAAATATATTGCAGCCCAACTAGTAAAAAGAAGTCCTGCAAATGGTATAAAATAAAACCCAATTTTTCCAAGAGTAAAAATTAAAACGAGAACAGTAGTAAATAAAATTAAAAAAATGGGAAAATAAATTAAATAAGCAATAGATCATTTAGCTCTATGTTTTCAATCTTTAATTAGTTGGACTCTATCTTTTAGAGCTTGTTCATATTTTTGTTGTAATTTTTGTTCGCGTTCTTGTTTTGTCATATAAAAATTATAATATTTTGTTATAATAATTATGCTAAAAAAGAAAGCACCACTCTACACCACCTGACTTCTTAGCAAATTTTTCTTTAAAACAATATTCACTAAATGAAGAGGGTAGTAGAGTTTCATAACTTTATTACTTTTTTATTTTTTAGCAACAAATGGAGAAATTAAATAAAAAAAGGCAATTTCTCCATCTTATTACACCACGAGAAATTGCATAATTATTATATCAAAAATTTTAAGTATGTGTAATGATTTGCAATTTCTCCAATCATAAGGAGAAAACATGACAAATATTGAACAACTTCAAATGTTCTATGAACAATTTGAATATCAAATTAAAACAAATAATAGAAGTGCAAAAACATTGCAAACATATAAATATATTCTAAAGAATTTACAAAATTGAGAAACAGTTGATGAACTATTAAATCAAATCAATTTTATTTTAGATAATTCAGGACTAAGTCAAAATTCATTATTTATGTATCGAGCTACTTTTAGAGCTTTTTGTGAATGATTCTCAAAAAGAAATAAAATATACATTCCATTTAATGAAAGAATTAACAAATACAAAATTGAACGTGGCACTAGAAGACCATATACAAAAGAAGAATTAGATATTTTATTTGCAGAACTTAAAAATTATAATAATTATAAATTTGAAATCATCTTTAAAGTAATGCTAACAACTGGAATAAGAGTTAGTGAATGAGAATATATAAATTGAGATGATTTAAGAGCTAATAATTTTGAAACAATTATAAAAACAGCTAAAAATAATAACCCAAGACCTTTTAAAATAATTTCTTCAAATAACAAAGAATTTAGTGATATTAAACCTGCTATTATAAATGGACTAAATCTAAATTGAACTGCTAAGACTATCAAAAATAACTTTAACTTGTTTAATAAATTTGTTTTATCAAAACACCCTAATTTTAAAGCTAAAATATCTGCTCATATATTGAGGCACACTTTTGTTACAATTTCTAATGAAAAATCAACTATTGAAGAGATAGCAAAAGTTATAGGACATGTAAATTCAAATGTTACTGCTTCAACTTATCTAACATATAATCCAATATTAGCTAATAGAAAATTATCAAAAATGCAACAAACAATGGAAAATTTCATTGATAATGGATTAGAAAATAAAACAGAAGAAGATTTAATTTTGGAAAACAAAAAACTAAAAGTTGAAATAGAAATGTTAAGAGAACAAATAAAAGCTACAAATAATAAAATAATATTACCTTTTTATTTAGAAGATAAACTAAGTGTTGAAAATAAGAATTAAAATAGCAATAGCTATTTTTTATTTGTTTAAAATTTATATATGACAAAATTACCAACTTGAAAAGATTTAGGAATAAATATTAAGGAAATTCTTTGAAAGAATGATTTTAAGACATTTGAAGAGTTTAAAAATGCTTATAGTGGTGCTTTTTGTGTTAAATTAGGACATTATTTAAGTAGGAACAACAAACACACCAAAGATAATTTTTCTCTTGCTTATAACGTCATTTTCTATTATGGTTATATAAATCAAAAAAGAGAGCAAGAATTATTAAATTTGTTAACTAAAAATGAATATAAAGTAAATTCTACTTTTATGATTATTGATGCTGTTATTGGTATAGATTTAATTGCTAAAAAAGATAATAAAACATATGTAATTCAAGTAAAATCAAACAATAATTTTTCAAATTTAAAGCATATTAAAACATTTGCAAATTCAAGAAATTATGAAATTGTATTAGCTTATAAGAAACAAAATGAGTGAATTTTTATGAATGAAAATCTAGAAAATGTAAATTTGTTTTAAAATTGTGCTAATATTAGAGTAGAAGTGCATATTTTTCTCTAAATTCATAAGAGATTTCGGGACTATATGTAGGGACTTTATTTAGGACTATATTTATATTAAAAATTATTTTAAAAGGAAGTATTTATGTTAAAAAAAAGAATATTGTTTTTGGGTTTGATGTTATTACCACTTTCAACTTTATCAGTTAATCTTCAATCAAAAAATAAGCAAGAAACATATGTTGATGATGAAGAAAAGTTTAAAGAAAAAGTAAAAAATTACGCATTGTGAGATTTTATAAAATTAACAGGTAGACAAAATGCTGAAGTTGCAAAAATTTCAGAAATTCAAGGAGGTTGGATTAAAAGAGGATATATAGTTTGATATAAAAATTCAGGTTATTCTATTTTAGATAAAGATTATTTAAATATATTAGAAGTGAATCCTTTTTACGATACTAGAAATGAAACACTAAATAATTATGAAAGTAATTCTTATATTTATTCTGAACCGGGTCAAATTAGGGAAAATATGTTTTATGATAAAACATTACCTGGTGATCATAAACATGAGCCACATGACCCTTTTAAAAAATTTAAATATTCTGATTTAGAAAAAGTGAAAAATGCAAAAAAAGAGGAATTTTCTAAACTTGGTATTAGAGAAATTAAAAACGGATTTGCATATGCTGATTATGAAGTAGATCATTCATGATGATTTAAAACAGTTTCAGAAAAAACATATGGAAAAAATTCAAACATAAATTCATCATATGAATATTTGAATGAAAATACAAAATATTATGAAAAATATCCATCATACTACTGAAAATACTATAAAAAATGAACAAAAAAAGGAATATGTGGATACATTGGAGTTATTTCTTTATTGCAATACATGGAATTATTTAAGTCTTCTGGGTATTTTTCAAATTGAGAAATAAATGAATTTTGAGAAACAAATAACTATACATCAAATAAATTTTATGATAATTTTAAACTTAATGATAAATATTTTATTAATGATTTTTATGAAAAAAATGTACTTCCAAAAGTAACGAATGATTTTGTTAAATATTTATATCAAAAAACATGATTTTATGATGGTACTAATAAATGGTGACATTTTAAATATATTTCAGATTCTTTAATTTATTCAAAATGAAAAGCTAGTCAAATTAATTATTCTTATTGAGGTGATTATACCATTTTTGGTAAGCCTTATTCAACAATAAAAAATTATAAAACTCCCACTTTATTAGCTGGATTTTACGGCCACAAAAATGTAGAAAATGAAGATGAAAAAATAGGCCATGTTATTACAGCGTATGGTGTTTATGAAGATGGCAGGTTTTTAGCAAATTATGGATGAAATGATCAATTTACACAAGTTATTACATCTTCTCAATTGTTAAATCATGGAATGAATTTTTCAATAAATAATAAATCATCTAATGCACTTAAAAAAATGTTTAATTGAAATGGACAAAAAATTGATGGTGTTGAAATGACTAATAAATTAAAGGAACTAGGAATTATTAAAAATGACAAATAAATCTAAAAAGGCTTTAAAAATTTCATTAGGAATAATAATACCAACAACTGTTATATTTAGTTCATATTTTGGTGCTATTGCATGCATTAGATATAACAATTATGTTAAACCTAATTTGCCAAAAAAGTATGAAACAAATGAATATAAATTTAACTCAAAAATTTATGAGTTAAATGAGCAAGCTAGAAAATACTTTTCAATGGGTCAAAATATTATTGAATCAAAGAAAAGAGATGATATTTTAAGTGAAAAAAATAATGCTAATCAATATAAGTTTCTGTTTAATAGAAGATTTGCAAATTGTCAAGATTTTAATTATGTAATGCCTTATTTAAATTTTAATGATAAATTATTTAACGATTATTTTAAAACTTTAATTGATTATCGAAGATTTGATATGACTAACAATGTTATATCCAACAATAAAAGATCTAGAAGTATTGTTACTGAAAAAAATTTTGAAAATGATGTTTTAAAAATTACTAAAAAAGATAGACTTTCGGGCACTATAATTTCGTTGCAAATAGATTTCAAAACCAAAAAAGGCGAGATATCTATTGTAAGTGAAAAGAATGCTACTAATATAAATGCTAAATTTAATATTTATTTTCAAAAATAGGAGAATGGTATGGAACAAGATGTTAAATTAGATGATGAAAAATTACTGGCTAAAAAGAAATTAAAGAAAAGATTAATTATTAGTTTTTCAGTAATTTTTGGAATTATTGCATTATTGGGAATTATATTTGGAATGATATATGGTTTTGTAGTTTTAACTCAACCAAGATATTGTTAAAAGTAGGATGTTTTTAAATCTCATTTATTGAGATTTTTTATTTTTTAGCCAGCAAAATATCACATTAAAAAGTGCTACAATATAATAGAATATGGCTGAACAATATAAAATTTGTGGAATGTTTAAAAAAGTTTTATTTGATAAAGGCGATGGTGCTTTTCAAATAACTTCATGTAAGATAATTAATCAATTGGATAAAATGGCTCCAATTAAATTGAATAAATATGGTTCGATTTCAATTTTATCTAATGATATAAAAATTGAATTAGATAAATATTATGAAATGAATATTGAATATTTATCTAAGAGTAAATATCCAAATTCATATGTTTTAATTGATATTAAAGAAAGTGAATTTTGAAAATTAAATTATATTATTAAGTTTTTGCAAAGCACTAATTTTCCAGGTATAGGTGAAGCTAAAGGTAGAAAAATTGTTGAAAAATACGGATTTGATACTTTAAACATAATTGCCAATGATGAAAAAATTACTGCAGCAGATTTAGGCATTAAACAGGAAACTTTCGAAATAGCAAGAAATTATTTACGAAATAATCCAAAAGTAGTTGAAGATCAATTGTTTTTTTTAAAATTAAAATTATCTCCTTCATTTTATGAAAAGATTAATAAAAATTTTGTAGATTTATCTCAATTCCTTGAAAAGTATCAAAATAATTTTTACAACTATTATTTTGATGAAGATAACATTTCTCTTTCAGATTTAGAAAAACTTACTAATCATTTTTTTAAAGAAGAACATTTTTTTAAAAAAGCTATTTATATTTATAAAGCAATTGAAGATTATTTTTTTAATTATGGACATACAAAAGTTTTAATAAATGAATTTTATTCATATTATTTTAAAAATGTGGAAAAATTAACCCCCTTTGATTTTAAAGAAGCACTTAAATATTTAATTAGAGACAATCGCATTCTTTTGTTTAATAATAAAGAATATTTAACAACCTCAAAAATTCGTGAAATGGAAGAATATATTGTTTCAAGACTTAAAAAAATTTCAAGTTTTCCATCTGATGAATTTGAAAAATTTAATAGTTCTAAACTTCATAAACTTCAAAATGAAGCTATTAATGTTGCACTTAACTCAAATCTTTCATTAATAACAGGATCACCGGGCACTGGGAAAACTTTGATAATTAATAAATTAATTAAATTATTGCTTTCAAAGTATAGTTCAGAAGATGTTGTAATTGTAACCCCAACAGGAAGAGCTACAATTAATATTAATAAACAAAGCGAAATAAAAGCATCTACTATTCATAGTTTTTTGCAATGAAATATTGATAAAAATATTTTTGAAGTTAATGAAAAATGACCGGAAAGAATTAAAGTTTTAATCATTGATGAATTTTCAATGGTTAGTGTTGATTTATTTAATTCATTGCTAAAAGGTTTGTCCCAAAAAACTTTGCAAAAGATTATTTTGGTTGGTGACAAAAACCAACTACCCGCAATAGGTGCAGGATATTTAATCAAAGATTTTATTGAAGGTAATATTTGTGAAGTAATTGAACTTACTAAAATATATCGTCAAGCAGACAATTTTGAAATTATAAAAGATGCTATTGATATAAATAATTTATGTATTCCTGAATTTAAAGGCAAAAGTTCTCGCTTTATAGAATGTGACAAAAACCATTTAATCGATGCTTTAATTAAAGAAATTAAAAAATTATTGAAGCAAGGTTTCACCAAAAAAGATATTGCAATTTTAAGCCCTATTTATAATTATCAAACAGGAATTGATAATCTTAATGAAAAATTATCACAATTTTGACATCAAATTGAACCCACTGAATCTGCATATATTGGTAAGAAAAAATTTTACTTAAACGACAAGGTTATTAATTTAGTTAATGATACTTCTAAAAAAGTTTTTAATGGTGAAATTGGTTACATTAATAGATTTATTTATGATGACAAAAATAATTTAATTGAAGTGTCTGTTTTGTTTGAAGATGATTCAAAAATAGTAGTTTATTCAAAAAGTGATTTTATTCAAAAAACTATGCTTGCATATTGTACAAGTGTACATAAATATCAAGGTAGTGAATGTTTAGTGGTTTTAACAGTTTTATTCGATGAAGCTAAAATGTTATTAAGTAAAAAACTTATATATACAGCAATTACTAGAGCACAAAAATTAAGTATAATATTTGGAGAAAATGAAGCATTAAAAACAGGAATATTAAATGATTATGATTCAAATAGACAAACTTGCATTGTTGAACTTTGAAATGCTTATGATAAAGAAGGTTAAAAAATATGAGAATAATTATTGGACTTGGTAATCCTGGAACTGAATATGAAAAAACAAGACACAATATAGGTTTTATGGTTATTGATAAATTAGCTAAAGATTTAAAAGTTGAATTATCTGAAAAAAAATTCGATGGAGTTTTTTATAAAGATAATGATTTAATATTGGCTAAACCTTTAACTTATATGAACAATAGTGGTAATTTTGTACAAAATTTGATTAAATATTTTGATTTAAATATTGAAGATTTAATTGTTATTCAAGATGATTTAGATTTGCCTTTAGGCAAAGCCTCTATAAAACAAAAAGGTTCTGATGGTGGACATAATGGTATTAAAGATATTATTGCTAAACTTAATACACAAGAATTTAAACGACTAAAAATTGGCATAGGTAGGGATAATAATGTTATTAATTATGTACTTGGAAAATTTTCGTTTGCTGAATTTAAAATAGTTAATGAAATTATTGATCATGCAGTTGACGCATTAAAAACTTTTATTTATAATGACATAAGATTTGTTATGAATAAATTTAATGGTAAATTTTAATGAATAATGAAATTTTAGATATCCTTAAAAAAGATGATGTTGACTTAACATCAAAATTTTTAATCGGCGTAAGTGGTGGGCCTGATTCCATGTATTTATTATGGCATTTAAAAGATTTAGATGTTATAGTAGCTCATGTTAATTATCATAAAAGAATTGATAGCAATAATGATCAAAAAATCGTTGAAGAGTTTTGCAAAACTTATAATATTCCCTTTGAAGTTTTAGAAATCACTTCCCATAATGAAAAAGGTAATTTTCAAGCTATTGCAAGGCAAGAAAGATATGATTTTTATAGAAAAATATATCAAAAATATAATTGTAATTATTTATTATTGGCACACCATAAAGATGATTTTATTGAAACTGCAATTATGCAAGAACAGTCAAATCGAAAACCTTTATTTTATGGAATTGCTAAACATAATAAAATAAATAATATGAATATTTATCGTCCTCTTTTAGAAAGTAAGTGAAAAGATCGAATTCAAAAGTTTTGTGATTTAAACAATATAAAATATGCAATTGATTCAACAAATTCCCAAAATATATATTCAAGAAATATTATTCGTAATAATTTAAAAAAAATAACTGAATTAGAAAAGGAAAAAATATATTCTAATTTTTGCAATCTAAATCAAAGTAATCAAGATTTACTAAACACAATTAATATAGAATATAATAAATGAAAAGAAACCAATTTTGATGGAGATTGAATTAAAAATTCAACACATTGAGATAAATTAATTTTTAAAATGATCAATGAACATTTTTTGCATATTAAACTTTCTTCACAAAAAATTAATTCAATATATCAATTTATTATTTCTTCAAATCGAACTTCTAACTATAAATTAAATAATTTAAATAAATTAATTAAAGTGAAAAATAAGCTAGTATTTTAGCATTCCTTATAGAATAAATAAATTATTTTTCTAAGATTTTGTAGCAAAACTTCCTTGATTTACAATATTTTACTTCCTTAATTTACAAGAAATTACTTCCTTACTTTACAAATATAAGAAGTAAAACATACAAGTTTAGTTGTTATTTAGTATATGGTTCATTGTTTGATGTTGTATAATAATATAAGCGTTTTAATATAAATAATTAATTTAGCTTAGCAAATATTAAAATTAAACTTCAATTAATTAAATTTACAAAAAATAATTTTGAATTAAAAAATATTTATATATTAAAATATTAAAACTAAAAAATAGAAAGGAAATTATGAATCAAAATAATAAAGAAACAAAGCCAAAGAAAAAATTTAATTTTTGATGGTTATTGCTTATTTGTTTGTCTATTATTGCATTAATAGCTTTAATAACAACAATTAGATATTATGTTACTTTAGATCGAAGTCCTGTTAGGGATTTAAATTTTTATAATACAATTTTAGAAGAAGTAAACAAAAAAGACAAAGGCCCAGATAATTCATATTTTACAAATGTTTTGTACAATCCCTACCAAAACTATATAAGATATACATTAGTTACAGGTAATAAAGAATTTGCTGAACAAAATGGATTAATATCAAAATTGACACCTTGAACAGGGATGGTCAAATATACTTTTAAATTAAATGTGTCTAGTGCTACAGCCCCTGATATTTTAAGACAATTAAGAGATCCTTTGTTTAATGGATTTAAATATGAAGGTCCTGATCATGAAGAATTAAAAGGCATTTTTTCAACTGTTGAATATCCAAGAGATAGTCTTTCATCAACAATTATTAAAAGTATTTCAACTATTTGGCCTTTAATATTATTAATAATAATGGGATATTTATTCTATACATTTATTACAAAATCAGGAAGCAAAGAATTTTTAAATAATAATTCATTAGCTCAAAGAATTAAAACTGATAAGAAATTTAGTGATATAGCAGGTAACGAAGAAGTTAAAGAAGAAGTGATGGAACTTGTGGATTATTTAAAAAATCCTAAAAAATATGCATCTGCCGGAGCAAGAATTCCTAAAGGTATTTTATTAGGAGGCCCCCCAGGCACCGGAAAAACTTTATTAGCTAAAGCAACTGCTGGCGAAGCTAATGTTCCTTTCTATTTTATATCTGCATCTAACTTTGTTGAAATGTTTGTAGGACTTGGAGCCAAAAGGGTTAGAGATATGTTTGAAGAAGCAAGAAATAATGCTCCTGCAATCATATTTATAGATGAACTTGATGCTGTTGGTCGTTCTCGTGGAGCTGGTATCGGTGGAGGAAATGATGAACGCGAACAAACACTTAACCAATTATTGGTTGAAATGGATGGAGTTAAAGAAAATAGTGGAATTTTAATAATGGCTGCAACTAATAGAGCTGATGTATTAGATCCAGCACTTTTAAGACCAGGAAGATTTGACCGTGTAATTAATGTTTCACTTCCTGATATTAAAGAACGTGAAGCTATCCTAAAATTACATGCTAAAGGCAAAAGAATTGCTGATAATGTTAAATTTAATTTAGTTGCAAGAAGAACACCGGGATTTTCTGGAGCGCAACTTGAAAATGTTATAAATGAAGCTTCTTTATTATCAGTTCGTGAAAGAACAGGTGTGATTACAATTGAACAAATTGATGAAGCAATCGATAGAGTAATTGCAGGGCCTGCAAGAAAATCAAGAACTATATCAGAAAAAGAAAATATTGCCGTTGCATATCATGAAGCAGGACATGCTGTTGTAGGAATTAAAGTAAAAGGTGGAAATAAAGTTCAAAAAATTACTATTATTCCTAGGGGACATGCAGGCGGATATAATCTAATGCTTCCTGAAGAAGAAAAATTTAATCGTTCTAAATCAGAACTTATTGCAATTATTACTTCTTTTATGGGAGGACGTGTTGCTGAAGCAATTATTTATGGCAAAGATAATGTTTCAACCGGAGCATCAGATGACATTGCTAAGGCTACAAAAATAGCTCGTAAAATGGTAACAGAATGAGGACTTTCAAGTTTAGGCCCTATTAAGTACGAAGAAGACTCAGATCAACCATTTTTAGGCCGTGATTATATGAAAGCATCTTCTTTCTCTTCTCAAACAGCACAAGAAATTGATCTAGAAGTTAGAAAAATAATTCTAGAAGCAGAAAAGAATGCTCATAAAATTATTTCTGAAAATCGTGAATTATTAGAACTAATTAAAGATGCTTTAATCTTAAACGAAACAATAGTTGCTGAGGAAATTGAATATATTGATAAAAACATGAAATTACCTCCTAAATTAACTGCTGAAAAGCAAGAATTAAGCAAAGATTATCCAAAAGCTGACTTTGATACATTATTCAATGAAGTTTCGGGTAAAAAAATAATCTCTGAAGATAAATACAAAGAAGACTTGGAAAAAGAACTAAAAAACATTAACAAAGAACCCAAAAAAACATCTCCAAAAAATAAAAATGATAAAAATAAAAAAGATTCATTAAATTAAAATAATGTTTTAAAACACTGAACTTATTTAAAATGGTTTAGTGTTTTTTTATTTATTAAAATGTTTATTTTTCTGAGGAAAAACCCAAATGCCAAAATAAAATGCGCCAAATGCCAAAATAAAATGCGCCAAATGCCAAAATTACGGTATAATAAAGACATGAAAAACGATAAATATCTAAAAAGAATTTGTGAGTCAACTTTAGAAAAAATGCTTAGACTTAGTGGTTGTGTTTGAATACAAGGCCCAAAATGATGTGGTAAAACTACAACTGCTAAGATTTTTGCAAAATCAGTTATAAATATGCATGATGAAGGACAAATAATTTCAAGTAAATTATTAGCAGAAAGAAATCCTAATGAGTTTTTAAATAAGCCAACGCCTTTATTAATTGATGAATGACAAGAAATACCTTTTATTTGAAATGCAATAAGATATCAAATAGATGAAAGAGAGAACAACAAAGGGCAATTTATTATAACTGGCTCAACTTTGCCTACATCAAATATTGAATTAAAACATTCAGGAATAGGCCGAATAAATAGAATGACAATGCGCCCTCTTTCTTTGTTTGAATCAAAGGAATCAAAAGGATATATATCTCTTAGCGATTTATTTTATAATAAAAAAAATCTAAATATATTTCATAAACAAAATATTTTTTTAGATGAAATTGCATTTTATATTTGCAGAGGAGGTTGGCCTGAAACTGTATTGCAACCAAATAAAAGTGATGCATTATTTTTGTCTAAACAATATTATTCTAATTTAATTAAAAGTGATATTTTGTTTAATTCAAAAAATATTAAATCTAATTTTGTACATGCAGTTTTGAAAAGTTATTCAAGAAATTGTGCTTCTCAATCTTCATCTTTAATAACTATAAAAAATGATATTGAAAAATTTGAAAATATAAATATTAGTGATCAAACAATAAATAATTACATTAAGAAACTAAAAGATATTTTTATTATTGAAGAAATGGAAGCTTGAAGTCCAAAATTAAGATCTAAAACTGTAATAAGGAATTCAAGAACTAAATATTTAGTTGATCCATCTATTGCTTCACAAGCATTAAATATAACTCCTAATAATTTGATATGGGACTTAAATACATTTGGAATTTTATTTGAAAATTTATGTGTAAGAGATTTAAGAATTTATGTTGATAAGTTAGATGGAAATATTTATCATTACAGGGATAAAAATGGCTTAGAAATAGATTCTATTATTGTTCTTCCTGACGGAGAGTATGCACTAATTGAAATTAAATTAGGTAGTAAAGAAGGGATAGATAAAGCTGCTAATAATTTAAAAAAATTACAATTTGAATTACAAACTTATAATAGAAAACCTTCTTTTATGATGATAATAACAGCGGGCAATGAGTCATATCAAAGAAGTGATGATATATATGTAGTACCTATAACTTTTTTAAAAGATTAAAAAATATTGAATATCGCAAAAATTTGTGTTATTTTTCATATCATAACATAATTTAAGACAAATTTAATAGTTATTTTATATTATGTATGCATTTATAATTGACAAAAAAATGTAACACTTGCAAAAATTGTCATTAAAATAGTTATTTAAGGATATTAATATATAATTATATTAACAAAAAAGTACAAAACTTGCAAAAATTGTCAATGGAGTAAAAATGGAGATAGTAAGAAATAGATATTTGTCAAAATTAATATCAAAAATGAATAATGGTTTAGTTAAAATAATAACTGGAATAAGGAGATGTGGAAAATCATATTTGCTTAATCAAATTTTTTATAGATATTTAATAAAAATCGGTATTAATAAAGATCATATTATTATGATTTCACTTGATGAATTAGAAAATGAATATTTATTAGATGCTTACAAATTAAATGAATATGTAAAAAGTAAAATTATTGATGATGATAAATATTATGTGTTTATTGATGAAATACAAGAAGTTCAAGATTTTGTTAAAGTATTAAATGGTTGGTTAAAAATATCAAATTTAGATATATATGTAACTGGTTCAAATTCAAAATTCTTATCAAATGATATTATTACTGAATTTAGAGGAAGAGGCGATCAAATTCATGTTTTTCCCTTAAGTTTTTATGAATTTTACAAAGGACTAAAATTAGATTTTAATGAAGCTTTTAAATTATTTACAGTTTATGGAGGGATGCCTTTTGTAGCATTACAAAAAAATGAATTAGATAAAATGGAATATTTATCTAATTTGTATAATGAAATATATTTAAAAGATATTAAAGAAAGATACAAAATTAAAAATGATAGTAATTTGATGGAATTATTAGCAATTTTAGCTTCCAATATTGGTTCATTAACTAATTCATATAAGTTGTCAAATTCTTTTAAATCTAAAAATATAAATATATCTAAAAATACTTTAGATTTATATTTAAAGATATTAGAGGATTCATTTTTAATAAATAAATCTACTAGATATGATATTAAAGGCAAGAAATATATTACTACTCCATACAAATATTATTTTTCAGATATTGGTCTAAGAAACGCAAGGCTAGGATTTAGACAAATTGAAGAAAACCATATAATGGAAAATATTATTTATAATGAACTAATATATCGTGGTTTTTCTGTTGATATAGGTGTTGTTGAGATATCTGAAAAAAATAACAATGGCTTTTTTGTGCGAAAATCAATTGAAATAGATTTTATTGTAAACAAAGGAAATAGTAAGGTTTATATACAATCATCTTATCATTTGCCAACTGATGAAAAATTAAAACAAGAAATCAGACCTTTTCTAAATACAAAAGATTTCTTTAAAAAAATAATCATTGTTCATGATGATATTAAAAGAAAAAAAGATGAAAATGGAATAATAACTATGAGTATTAAAGATTTCTTACTATTTGAAGATTTGTTGTGAAAAGAATAAAAAGTATAAATGGATATTTTGTAAGAAAAAAGCTTATCGTTAATCTACTTTTTAATTTATTTTCTCAAAAAGTTGGAAAAATGTAATTTTAGGGTACTTTTTTGGTTGGAAAAATGCAATTTTTATATTATAATTTGGTTGGAAAAATGCAAAAAAAGGAATGAATTATGTTTAAAAGACAAATAAGTACATCTATAAATGAATGATATAATAATACCAAAAATGCACTTTTAATAGATGGTGCTAGACAAATAGGAAAAACTACAACTATTCAAGAATTTCTAAAGAAAAATAAAAAAATAAATTATATTGAGATAAATTTAATTGAAAACAAATTAGCTTTAGAAGCTTTTAATACATCAAAAGATTCGGAAGATTTATTATTAAGAATTTCTTCATTTACTAAAACCGAAATGGTAGAAAATAAAACTATTATTTTTGTTGATGAAATTCAAGAAGCAAAAGATGCCATTACTCCAATAAAATTCTTAATTCAAAATTCGAAATATAGATTTATATTTTCAGGATCTTTGTTAGGTATTAAAATGAATGAAATATTATCTATTCCAACTGGTTATTTGCAAGTTATGCAAATGTATCCTATGAATTTTGAAGAATTTATAACGGCATTAGGCACTAATTCACAAACTATTTCATATTTGGAAAAATGTTTTAAAAATAAAGAAATAGTTGACCCAATTATTCATAAACAATTTTTGAATTTATTTCATATATATTTAGTAGTTGGAGGAATGCCTAAAGCAGTTTCTGAATTTGTTAATACAAGGAATGTATATAAGGTTAACCAAGTTTTAAATGATATTGACTTTGCATATAGATATGACATTTCAAAATATGAAAAAAATAATAAATTACTGATACAAGAAATATATGATTTAATACCTAGTGAATTAAATTCTCAAAACAAAAGATTTATTCTTAAAAATTTAAATGAAAAAGCAAGATTCTATAAATTAGAAACTTCATTTTCGTGATTAAAAAATAGTGGTACTGGTTTATTTGTACATAATGTAAAAAATCCTACATACCCTTTATTGGCAAACAAAGAAAGAACTCTTTTTAAACTTTTCTTATCTGATGTTGGATTATTAACTTATAAAATGTATGAAGGAAATCAAGCAAGTATATTAAATGAAGATGTTGGAAATTATGGAGCAATTTATGAAGATGTAATAGCGCAAGAACTAATAGCACATAACTATAATTTGTTTTTTCATTCAAATAAAAAATATGGAGAAATTGATTTTTTAATAGAAGAAAATAGCAAAGTTATTCCAATTGAAATAAAGAGCGGAAAAGATTATAAAAGACATTCAGCATTAAATAATTTATTAAATAATAATGCATTTGATTTAGAAAAAGGTTATGTTTTTTGCAATGGAAATTTGGAACTAAAAAACAAAGTCATTTATTTACCAATATATATGATTATGTTTATTAAAAAAGAACCTCTAGAAAAAAATCAAATTATTGATATAAATGCATTTTAAAAATTTAAAGGGAAAATATGACAGAAAATATGACACTATATATTATTAGTATATTTGGAGGAGTTATTACAATTTTTTCATTTGTATGTTTTACTTTATGCCCATATATAAAAAATAAAATGATAAATAATACATTTGTAAATATTTACAAATTTTATAATATTTACCAATATTTAAATCCTAGTTTATTGTGAAATCAAAATATGAAAGATATTACGACTGCTTTAAGACATCAATCATTTTTGGCGAATGGATTTCCTAGATTTAAATATCTAATAATTAATAATAATTTTGATTTTGATCCATTTAATCTTGAATCATCTTATTGAAAAAAAACGCTAACTTTAAAGGAAATAATATATTTTCGTAGATTTTGAAAAAAAGCGTTAAAAAAAATAATATATATAAAAAATATTATTAATGCATATGAATATATAATGGAAGTTAAAAATTATAACTCAGATGATAAAAAAAAGAATAGTTTATAGAGATTCATTTGAAGAAAAAATTAAAAATTCTTCTATTTCACTTTGTCCTACATTTGATTCTATGAAATTATATAGTTTCATAATCAAAGAATTCATTGATTATGAAGAGAAAAAAATAGATCTTAATACTATTGATAAATCTGAAAAATCACATGAATTTTTAAAAGAACTTAGATCTAAAAAATTTTCAATAAATTTAAAATTCTATGATGATTCTAGCCAAAAAGAAAAATCAACATTTTATAGTTATTCAATTTTTTTTGATAACAATCGACCTGTAGAAGTGGAGACATTTTTACATAAAAATAAATCTTATTTATTAAATATTGATGTTTTAAAAATAAAAAGTCATTTAGACTGAATTGATAAAAGTTTCAATATTAAGGCTATTTCATTAATGAAAATAAGGAATTTTATTTTAAAAAATAAGTCATTTGATTTTAATAATTTACAGTAACAAAATAGAACTCTTTAAAAATGTAGGATTTACAAAATCATAAGCTGATTTTTCTATTAATTTAATAAAAATACAGACATTTTTAAACTAGGACAAATTAATTAGACTCAATTTATTTGTTTTGTATATGCCTCTCATAACTCGTGAGGGGTTTTTAAATTGAATTTCTTAATAAATCTTTCATTATTATATCAATTAATAAATTGGTCAATTTTCTCTCTTAACTCATCAAATGTTAATGTTCTAACTTTTTGTTGAAAAATAGGAAAAATTTCAGTTTTTAATATTGAGAAGAAATATTCAATTTCTCTGTTATCTAAAGAATTTCCAACTCTTGACATTGAAATAATTCCATTATGTTTTTTCATAAAATTTAGATAATCATGTGAAGAATACTGATATCCATGATCTGAATGAATTATAAAATTAGACGGAAATTTTGTTGATGAAATATGTTTCATTACAAGAAAAACATCATTGTTTTTTGATAAATTTCAACTTACAATTTTTTTGGTCTTGTGATGAATTAATACTGATAGATAAACATGATTTTCTCTCACATCTTTTGGTGAAGGAATGTATGACACATCAGTAGCATAAATATCATTATTTTTTCCATCATAATCTCGATTAGCGATGTTTAAAAATTTTACATTTGTATTCTTTACTTCACGTTTTCTTTTTGCTTGTCTTATTGAACAATGCAAGCTAAGTTTTTGCATATATCTACCTAAAGTGCGTGCATTTATTGAAATATTATTATTTTTCTTTAGAAAAATAGATAGTCTTTCTCTTCCAAATCTACCTTTATTTGTATTAAAAGCTTTAACTATTTCCATTTCATATTTAATTTTTTGTGTTTTGCTATTGCTTTTATTTTTCAATTTATAGTAAAAGGTGGATTTTTTTATACCTAATACATTCATTATTCCAGCGTTTGTTAATTTATTTGAAATTGTCTTTTTAATTTTCTTTACAACTTCGTCCAAATTTTTACTTTTATATTTATCAAGTATTATTTCATAATAAACGTTTAGTATTAATTTTTTAAGATCTTCTTTACTTAATTTACTCAATGCTTCATCTTGCAATTTTTCTCTTAATTCATCATCCTTTTTATTCTTTTTTCTTCTACCAACGTTTTTGCCTTTTTTAGGAGCTTTCCCGGTCTGTGATTCTATATTCATACCTAAATTATAATTATTAAATTTAGTTTTAATCAAATGTAAAACATTCTTTCAATAATTGATATTTTTCTTTGTTATTCGAATGTATTTAGACATAAATTCTTTTTTGTTATGTCATAGTTAATATATAGTTCGTATAAATTAAAAACTTTTAATCATTCATTTTTCTTTAAGTGTCTACCCATTAAATCCCTCTTTTCTTAAAAATGATAAAAAAACTCATAACGTTAATTATGAGTCTAATTTTTTGTCCAAGTTTATTTTAATTAGTTGTTTTTTTATTGAATATTCATTATTTCAAACCTATATTCCAATGATGAATTTTAATTAAATATTTTCCGACGATTAGTAATTTTTACTATTTAATTTATCCTCTAATTTATTTTTTTATTATTTTCTATGTTCTGTTGTTATAGTAAAAAAATACTCAATAATCAAAACACTATTTAAAAATTTTGAATATAAAGGCATAAGGTTATAAATACTTAACATCGTCTTTGGTGTGGTTTTTTGCTTTTATTTTAAAAATTAAGAATAGTGAAGTTTGAGACACTTAACTTATAAGAATATATTGATAAATTATTTATAATTTAATTAATTATTACAAAATTAAAGTTATAAAAATTAATTAAGGAAATTATATGAATAATAAAAAAGAAGAAGAAAGAAATGAACTACATAAAACAATTTGAAAAATTGCTAATGATTTAAGAGGTTCTGTTGATGGGTGAGATTTTAAACAATATATTTTAACAATTTTGTTTTATAGATTCATTTCTGAAAATATATCTAATTATGTTAAAAATTTAGATCCAAATATTAATTATGAAGAAATGTCAGATGAGAAAGCATTGATAGGTAAAGAAGATATAATACATGTAAAAGGTTTATTTATTAAACCATCTGAGTTATTTCAAAATATAGTTAAAAATTGTAGAAATGATGAAAATTTAAATGAAACATTAACTAATATTTTTCTTTCAATTGAAACTTCAGCTAAAGGAATGGAATCTGAGGGCGACATAAATGGTTTGTTTTCGGATGCAAATTTTAATAGTCCAAAATTAGGTAATACTGTTCGAGAAAGAAATGAAAAAATAGTCAAAATCTTAGAAGCTGTTAATTCATTTAATTTGGGTGATTATAAAAATAATACTATTGATGTATTTGGTGATGCATATGAATTTTTGATGACAATGTATGCTAAAAATGCAGGAAAATCGGGGGGGGAATTCTTCACTCCTCAAGAAGTTAGTGAACTTTTGGCTAAAATTACTATTATTGATTTTAATGATCCTCAATTAAGAAATAAAACTGAAATTGATAAAGTTTATGACCCCGCCTGTGGGTCTGGTTCTTTATTATTAAAATATGCAAAAATTCTTGGTAAAGATAATATTAAACGTGGATTTTTTGGTCAAGAAATTAATTTAACAACATTTAATTTAGCAAGAATTAATATGTTTTTACATGATATTAATTTTGACCAATTTAATATAGCATATGGAAATACATTAAAAGATCCTAAACATTTAGATCAAAAACCATTTGAAGCTATTGTTTCAAATCCCCCATATTCAATTAAATGAGACGGTGAGGATGATCCTGCTTTAGCAAACGATGAAAGATTTAATGTAACTTCTTTTGCTCCTAAATCAAAAGCAGACTATGCTTTTGTTTTACATATTATTCATCATCTAGCAGCAAATGGAACTGCTGCTGTTGTTGAATTTCCTGGTATTTTATATAGAGGAAATGCTGAACAAAGAATTAGAGAATACTTAGTTAAAACATTAAATTGCATTGATGCAGTAATTCAACTTCCTGATAATGTATTTTATGGTACATCTATTTCAACATGTATTTTAGTATTAAGAAAAAATAAAAATAATACTAATATTTTATTTGTTGATGCATCTAAAGAATTTATAAAGGTTGATAAAAATAATAAATTAACAGACAATAATATTGAAAATATCTTGCAAGCTTTGAGAGAAAGAAAAAATGTTAAAGATTTTTCTTATGTTGCTTCAATAGAACAAATTGAAAATAATAATTTTAATTTATCAGTTAATACTTATATAGAAAAAGAAGACACATCTGAAAAAATAGATATTAAAGTTTTAAATAATCAAATTCAAGAAATTGTTAAGAAAAATGATTTTTTAAGAAAAGAAATCGATAGATTAATTCAAGATCTAGAGGTTGAAGATGAATAAAATTGAAAAATTAATTAAGGAAATGTGTCCTAATGGGGTCGGGTATAAGAAAATAAAAGATATAGCAATTTTATATAATGGATTATCAGGTAAAACAAAAAATGATTTTAATAATCAAGCTAATTCTAAATATATTACATATTTAAATGTTTTTAATAATTTGTCAATAAATGTTAAAGAATTGGAAAATGTACAAATTAATGAAAATGAGAAACAAAATAAGGTGAAATACGGTGATGTATTGTTTACTGGGTCATCAGAAACCGCAGAAGAATGTGGAATGTCTTCGATTATAAATTTTTCATTAAACGAAGATGTTTATTTGAATAGCTTTTGTTTTGGCCTACGAGTTGATGATACACATTTATTTAATATTGATTTTTTAAAATATTTATTTAGATCTGATGACGTTAGGGGAAAGATAATTAAATGTTGTAATGGTGTTACTAGATTTAATTTATCTAAATCGCAATTTCAAAATATATGTATTCCAATTCCTCCAATAGAAATTCAAAATGAAATAGTCAAAATCTTGGATACTTTTACTCAGCTAGAAGCTGAACTAGAAGCTGAACTAGAAGCTAGAGATAAACAGTATCAATATTATCGTAACAAACTATTAGATTTTGACAATAATCAAAAATTATTACAAAAATTATTTGAAAAAGATAATAAAGAAATTGATAATAAAATAATAGAACAGTCATTGAGTGAAATAGTTATTTATGAAAATGGAAAAGGACATGAACCCTTTGTTAATGTAAATGGTGATTATAAAATAATTAATTCAAAATTTATTTCAAGTGAAGGCCTCACATTTAAAAAAGCAAGCAGAGTATTGACGCTTGCTAAAAAAGAAGATATAACAATGGTTTTGAGTGATTTGCCCAATGGAAAAGCATTAGGGAAATGTTATTTTGTTGAGCAAAACAACATTTATGCTGTTAATCAAAGAATTTGTAAATTGTCAATAATAAATAAAAATAAAATAAATCCAAAATTTTTATTTTATATTTTGAATAGAAATGAAAAAATATTAAAATATGACAATGGCGTTGATCAAACAAATTTAAATAAAGAACAAGTATTAAACTTGTTAATTCCTATCCCTTCATTGGAAATTCAAACAAAAATAGTTAATATCCTTGATAAATTACAAGATTATTCAAAAGATATTAAAACAGGATTACCCCTTGAAATTGAACAAAGACAAAAACAATATGAATACTATCGTAATTTATTATTAGATTTCAAAGCTAATGCACAAGGGGGGGGCATTAGCCAATAATTACATCGAACTTCTCAATTCAACTGAACAAAAATTGTTATATTCAATTGAATTTAGAAAATTAGATGAGATAGCAAATATATTAAAAGGTCAACAATTAAATAAAGAAAAATTTATAAGTAATGGTGAGTTCCCTGTTTATAATGGAGGAAAAACACATTCAGGATTTTATGATAAATATAATCAAGAAGAAAATTCTATTATTCTTAATCAAGGTGGTTCTGCAGGATTAGTTAGTTTTATAGAAACAAAATTCTGAGCAAGCGCACATTGTTTCATAATCAAACCGATTAATCAAAATTTTATTAATAATAAATTTCTTTTTTATCTTTTGAAATCTAAATATGATGACATATCAAAATTAATCCGTGGTACTACAATACCCGGAATTAGCATAGAAGATTTAAAAAACTTTGAAATAGATATTCCTTCTATTGAAATTCAAGCAAAAATAGTCACTATTTTAGATAAATTACAAGATTATTCAAAAGATATTAAAACTGGGCTACCTCTTGAAATTGAACAAAGACAAAAACAATATGAATACTATGGTAATCTATTATTAGATTTCAAAGCTAATGCGCAGGGGGGGGGCATTAGCGAATAGCTACATTGAACTATTAAATAGTATATATAATGAATTGTTTTATAGTTTTGAGTATAAAAGCTTAGATAAAATTTGTAATGTAAAAATAGGTGAATTTATACATAAAAATTTCCAAAATAATGGAGAAAAATCTATATATCCTGTTTTCAATGGAGGAATAAAAAATACAGGTTATTATGAAAAATATAATAATGAGGCTAATAGTGTAATAATTTCAGCAAGAGGAGATGCAGGATTTGTAAATTATGTTGAAACAAAATTTTGAGCAGGAAACAGCTGCTACGTGTTATTGACAAATGATATTAATTTAAACAAGAAATTTTTATATTATCAATTAAAAAATATGCAATGCAAAATTTCAAACATTAGAACAATTGCGACCATACCGGCAATATCCAAAAAACAAATCGAAGAAATAAAAATCCCAATCCCTTCTTTCAAAATACAAAATAAAATTGTTGAAATTTTAGACAAACTATCTAATTATGCAAAAGATATTAAAACCGGATTACCTATTGAAATTGAACAAAGAAAAAAACAATATAAATACTATCTTAATTTATTGCTAAAATTTTAATAAATAAAATAAAGGACATACAATAATGAAAAAACAAATAGTTATAGCAAATCAAAATGAATCTACCGTAATAGGGGAATTTATTCCTAAAAATAATGCCTCTGATAAATATCAAAGTGAAGCAAATCTTGAAAAAGAATTTATTGAAAAATTAGTATCTCAAGGATATGAATATGCTAGTCATATTAAAAATGAAAAAGAATTATTAAAAAATTTAAGAATTAAAATTGAAAAATTAAATGATTATAAATTCTCAGATAATGAATGAGATACTTTATGCAAAGACTATTTAATTAAACCTAATGATTCAATTGAAAATAGATCTGAAAAAATTCAAAAAGACAATATTTTTACATTATTGTGTGATGATGGCAAAAATAAAAATATTAAAATTTTAGATATAAATAACATTAATAAAAATTTTCTTCAAGTTATTAATCAATATTCAGCAACTAATGAAGAAAAAGGAAGACACACTATTTATGATGTAACTATTTTAGTTAATGGTCTTCCTTTAGTTCATATTGAATTAAAAAAACGTGGTGTTATCCTTAAAGAAGCATTTAATCAAATTAATAGATACCAACGAGATACATTTTTAAATACATTATTTGAATATGTACAAATTTTTGTTATTTCAAGCGGAACCGAAACTAAATATTATTCAAATACTACTAGAATTAGATCAATTAAAGAGAAAGATAATTCTAATAAGAAAACAAAAACGAGTAATTCATTTGAATTTACTTCCTTTTGGGCTGATGCTAAAAATAATACAATTCATGATTTAATCGATTTTACTGAAACATTTTTTTCGAGATACACACTATTGAACATTATATGTAAATATTGTGTATTTACCTCTGAAAAAATGTTAATGGTCTTGCGACCTTATCAAATAGTTGCAGCAGAAAGAGTTTTAAATAAAATTTCTTATTCATTGCTCAAACCAGAAATATTAGGAACTCCTAAAGCAGGAGGATTTATTTGGCATACCACTGGAAGTGGTAAAACTTTAACATCTTTTAAAATCGCAACATTAGCTTCTTCTTTACCTCAAATAGATAAAGTTATTTTTATTGTGGATCGAAAAGATCTTGACTATCAAACTATGCAAGAATATAATAAATTTCAAAAAGGCGCAGCAGATTCTGTTTCACGTTCAAAACAACTCGAAAGCAAATTAAATATCAATTTTGATGTTAATATTGTTATTACAACCATTCAAAAAATGGCTATTTTTGTTAAAAAACATAAAGGGAATAATCCGATTTTTAACAAAAATGTTGTTTTAATTTTTGATGAATGTCATCGCTCTCAGTTTGGTTCTCTAAATAAAACTATATTAAATGCATTTAAAAATCATATTGCTTTTGGATTTACAGGAACACCAATAATGCAAATTAATTCAAATATAAAAGATAATTTTAGAAGAAAAATTACAACAGAAGATATATTTGGTGATTTACTTCATAGTTATACAATAACTAAAGCTATACATGATGGCAATGTTTTACCATTTAAAATTGATTATGTAGGCAAAGCAAGAATTAAAGAAAATGAAGATATAAATGAAAAAGTTTCTTCTATTAATGAAGATGAAGTTTATTTATCAGACAAGAGAATTTCTGGAATAGTTAAATATGTATTAGAAAAATATGATGCAAAAACTAGACGTAATGAAAACGTGTCAATTAGAATAGATGAAAACACAAAAAAAGTTGTAAAAGGGTTTAACTCAATTTTTGCTTGTGATTCAATTAGTGCTGCTAAAAAATATTATTTAGAATTTAAAAATCAACAATCAAATTTATCAAATGATAAAAAATTAAAAGTAGCTTTAATATATAGCTATATTCAAAATGAATCAGAAGAAGATGCAGAAGCTGGTTTGTTAGATGAAAATAATGATAATTTAGAAGGATTAGATAAAAGTTCTCGTGATTTTTTAGACAGTGCAATTAGTGATTATAATAAAATGTTTAATACTTCATTTAGTACATCTCAAAAGGATGGATTTAATGATTATTATAAAGATTTAAGCAGAAGACTAAAAAATCGAGACGTTGACATCGTAATAGTTGTTAATATGTTTTTAACAGGATTTGATGCTCCTACATTAAATACATTATGGGTAGATAAAAAATTAAAATATCATGGGTTGATTCAAGCATTTTCAAGAACAAATCGTATTTTAAACGCAGTAAAAAAATGGGGAAATATAATTACTTTTAGAAACACAGAAAAAGATTTTGATAAAGCTATTTTAATTTTTTCAGATGGAATTTCAAAAGATGAGAAAATATATAAAATTTATGATTTTGATTATTACTATAAGGGGAAAAGCAAAAAAGGCGAAATAAATAATCAAGAAAATTATTTATCAATAATCCAAAAAATAAAAGATTATTATCAAAAAATTATGTTTGATAGTAAAGAAGAAATTTTAGAATTAGCAACTGAAGAAGACAAGAAAAATTTTGTTAATACTTATTCGGCATACTTAAGAATGAAAAATCTACTAAAAGGATTTGATGAATTTTTAGAAGCAGAACAAATTTCAGAACGACAAGAACAACAATATCAATCGAAATATGCAGATTTAAGAGATGAATTCTATCAATTAAGAAAAGCTGAACAAGCAAGCATTTTAGAAGACGTTGAATTTGAATATGAATTAATAAAATCTACCGAAGTTAATGTTAACTATATAATAAATTTAATTTCTAAAAAATTAATTAATGAATCTAAAAATAAAGAAGAAGTTATTGATATTATTAATTATGATATTGTTTCAAGCTTTGGCATGCGTAAAAAGAAAGATCTTATTGAAGAATTTATAAGAACATTAGTTATTGACAAAAACACAGATGTTTATAAAGAATGAGGTTTATTCAACCAAGACAAACAAAATGAAGAACTAGAAATTATTATTACAAAATATTCATTGTTAGAAAACGAAACTAAATTGTTTATACAAAATGCTTTTAAATATAATGAAATTAATAAAATTGGTGAAAAATATAACAACATTTTTAATAAAAAAGAATATCCAATTTTTAGTGAAGAAACTCATTCAAAAAAAGAAAAAGTATTTGATATTTTAAAAGAACATTTTGATAAATTTAATCCAACTTTTAATTAAAACATATCTTAGAAACTAATCTTTTAAACATGTAATGGGACAAACAATAATTTTGTCTTGTCTAATATAAGATTGATTTCCTGCGGTAATTATCATCATAAAACTAGGCTTTGAATATTTCTCTTTATTTGAAATAATTGAAGCTAGTTTTTTTAAATTATTAGCAGCTTTTTCAATTGAATCATTGCTTCCTAATTTTATTTCAATTAATTCCCATTTGCCATTTGGCAATTTTAAAATAGCATCAACTTCAAGGCTGTTATTATCTCTATAATGTAATATTTTTCCATCTAAACTTTCTGCATATATTTTTAAATCTCTAATTACAAGATTTTCAAATAATAAACCAAAAGTATTTAAATCATTAAATAAATCATTTGGATTAGTACTTAATGCACTTGCAGGAATAGGTGGATCAGAAAAATAGTTAACATTAGAATTTCTAATAATAGCTTTTGATCTTAAATTAGGGTTTTAAAGTTTAACTTCATCAATGATAAATAAATCAATTAATTTATTAACTAATTGTCTTATTTTTTCCTCACTTACCTTTATATTTGATATTGATTCAATATCTTTTTTAATAGTATTATTAGAAACCATTGATGAAACATTACGTGCATAAACTTTTATAATTGCTTCAACTAATTTTAAGTCTTTTTCACTTTCAAAAAAATAATTATCTTGCTCATTATTAAAAATTCTTGAAAGAGATATTTGACCCAAAGATTCATTTGATTCAAATAATGAAAGTGTACTCATTTTGATTTTGTTTATTCTTCCTATACTGGAATGGTGAATTTCGGTAGTATCAGGAGTTTTTGAACCTGTTAAAATAAATTGTGCATTTTTATTTCTTTTGTCAACTTCTAATCTAATTAAATCTTAAATTTCAGGTATTTTTTGTCATTCATCAATTAGTATAGGTGTTGCTTTTTCAAGAAAATGACTAGAATTGTTTGATATTTGTAATTTAATTAATTCTAGTGTTTGATTATTTTGTAATTCTATATTAGATTTTGAAAATGTTTTTGCTGTTGTTGATTTTCCACATCATTTAGGCCCTTGAATTCAAATAGCACCAGAAATTTCTAATATTTCTTTAATTTTTTGATCGCAAATTTTTTTAATATATTTATTAAACGTATTCCTATATATAGATAAATTAGAAAATGTAGCAAAAAATATTGAAAAATGTAGAAAATAATCTTTTCAATTTACAGAACAATTTATTTTTGATAAAAATATATAACCTCTTATATGTAAATATTCTTTGTATCTGTATATAATTTATTAATTATGAACATTAATTCTAAAAATAACACTCCTTTAACTAGGGGGGGGGCATAGCAAGAATCCAAATTCCAAAATAATTGTTTGAGCTTTATATGATGATGCATATTCATCATATAAGAAAGCAATAAAGAAACATTATGATGGAATTTTTGAAGTACATTCTATAGGAATTAATGATATAAAATTCAACGAGTCTAAAGACTATTTTTATCATTTAATTGATTTATCTTTAAATAATTTTAATTTAATAAAACAATTGTCTAGTTTACCGAAACCAGACATTATTTTAGCATCACCTCCTTGTGAAAGCTGATCAGGTGCTGATTGCAATGGGAAAATGTTTAGATCAATTGATAAAGAAGGCAATTGAATTGTGAAAAATAGTATCTTTTATGAAAGATATAATGAAACTTGCCATCCAGTTAAACATCGATTTTTTGAACAAAAAGAAAGAGGAAGAATTATTGGTGAATCAACAGTTGGAGCAACTATAATGGTAATTAAACACTTCAAACCAAAAGTATGGATTATTGAAAACCCTAAAACTTCTAAAACGTGAGAATTTCAAGAAAATCATTGGAATTTTATTGGCGAAATGAATGGAACATATTATTCTGCATATGATAATAGTTTTAGTTTAAAACCTACAATTTTCAAATCAAATATTAAATTAAGTTTATTAAAAGACCACGAAAAAGGCAATAGTGATCATATGGCAAAAGGTTCATATTCTAAAAGAAGTTCTATTCCTGATTTATTGATAAAAGATATTATGAAACAAGCATTAAAATCTATTAATTAAAAGGGGAAAAAAATGATACATTATTGAGTGATTGGAACTAATGTAGATTTATATATTAAAGTTATAAAAGATTGAATAAAAAATGATAATTTGATAAATATGATGAAATTAAAAAATGATTATTCAATTAAATTAGAAATTCTTTCCAAGGAACATAAAACACGAGAAGCAACTTTTAATTGCGATGATGATAAAAAAATAATAGTATATAAGCAAATTAGTAATAATTTACTAAATGTGTATAACGAAGCAACGATTATGCAATTTATTAGGCTATTATGTTATTTTGGAATTTTATATAAAGAAAATGATAATAAATATATTTTGTCTAATTCATTTAAAGATTTTTTTATTATAAATAAGCCAGAAGAAGACACTATTGATCAAAAATTAGGTAATTTATTATTAGAAAGTTTTAATAAAAAATTTAAAGAATACTTGGATAAAATTAATGATAGCTTCAATTCTATTAATCAGATGGATATTTTATTATGAAAAGACGGAAATGATGATTATAAAATAACTAGATCTTTTTTGTATCATGTTAATGAATTTAAATCCTTAAATGGAAATGAATTTAGGAATTTATTAGAAATTAAAAAAATATATAAATTTGGAAAAGATGGTAAAGTATATTTTGACAAAATCTTTGACATAATAAATAAATCTAATTTGGAAGAACAAAAGCATCAACTTGAAAAATATATTCAATCTATTATTAATAAAATTTGTGAATTTCACAAATTACCTTTAGAAGTATCAAGTTATATTTCATGCAAAAATAAGGTTGAAAAGATTGTTAATGAACGTTTCAAAGGCGGAAGAAATATTATTTTATATGGTGTCCCTGGTGCTGGCAAATCATGAACTATTAAACATGAATATTGCGATGATGATGAAAGATTGGAAAGGATTATATTTCACCCCGATTATACTTATTCCGATTTTGTAGGACAAATTTTACCAAGAGTGAATGAAGATTCAAGTGTATCTTATGAATTTGCTCCTGGCCCATTTACAAATCTTCTAAAAAAAGCATATTTGAATCCTGAAAAAGAATATTTTTTGATTATTGAAGAAATAAATAGAGGAAATGCTCCAGCTATTTTTGGCGACATATTTCAATTATTAGATAGAAATAAAGATGGTGCTAGTGAATATGAAATAACTAATAATGATGTTGCTAATATTATATATGGTGATAAAAATCACAAAGTTTCTATTCCTTCTAATATGAGCATTCTTTGTACTATGAATACTAGTGATCAAAATGTATTTACTCTTGACACTGCTTTCCAAAGAAGATGACAAATGAGGTTGATTAAAAATGAGTTTATTGATGATGAAAATGAAGCAAATTTTGCTAAAACAAAAATTCTTGATACTGAAGTTACTTGAAAACATTTTCTTACTTCAATCAATGAGATTATTTTATCTAAAAATATCGGAATAACATCATCTGAGGATAAGAGATTAGGTACTCATTTTGTCAATGATGAAGATTTAAAATATTTTGAGAATGATGAAAAACGAAATAGTAGATTCCCTGAAAAAGTTTTGAAATATTTATGAGATGACGTTTTTAAGTTCACTAGAGAAGACGTTTTTGATTTAGATAATACCCGAATGCTTGAAGATGTTATTAAAAAATTTGTTACTTCAAAAAAGAATGATAGATTTAAAGTGTTTAAAGAAAATATTTGCAATACTTTAGTTGAAAAAAAGCAATAAATTCATATGGAGAGATTTTAAATGTCTATTAATTATAAACATTTTAATTTACTAGAACATTGCCATGTAAATACTAATAAGGTTAATGATAGATTTGTTGGTGTAAAAATTGATTCGAATAATCCTTTGATTTATTTTCCTTTGGGTTATGAATTGCCAAAAAGAGAAAATGATCTTAAAAGAGATATAAAAAATCTATTTAATGTTTTAGCAATATTTACCGATAAAACCGATAGAGTCATACATATGGAGGAAGCTACAAAATCTCAACAAGTAGAATTTCCAATTCAGGCTTACTTAAATGTAATTAATTATTATTTTGATCACAATGGTTCTTATTATTCTGAAATAGAAACAACATACAAAATTAATAATAAAGGCAAGATCAATTGAACAAGAACTATTAAGACTCAAACTCCGATGGTTCAAGGAAAATCTATGTTATATTTGAATCCAGTGGTTCGTGTTTCAACCTCAAATTTTAATAGATTAATTACAAAAATTCATAAATATTGTGTTTATGAGAGTTTTAATGCTATAGGTTGACTTTATACAATTAATAAACCAGAACAACCTGATATTTTATTAGATAAAAAATTATTTATTTCTACACTTAATACTAAGTTATCAAATACTAATAATGATAATGATAAAAAATTATTTAGATCTATGATTGCTATCATTAATTTTATAGATGAAAAAACTATCAATAAACAATTTTATTATGGTACTGATAAATTTGAAATAATATGGGAAAAATTGATAGACAATTTTTTTGGAGAAGATAATAAAAAAGATTATTTTCCACATGGATTATGAATAGAAAAAAAATATGGATTGAATAAGGGGAAACTAGTAAGTGCCCTTGAACCTGATAGTATTATGATTTATAATGGAAAATATTATGTACTTGATGCTAAATACTATCCATATGGAGTGTCTCCTGATTCGGGGCCAAAAGCCTTACCTCAATCAAGTGATATTAATAAACAAATAACATATGGCGAATTTGTGAAAAGGAAAAAAGCAAAAAACGCATTGGTATTCAATGCATTTATTATGCCTTTCAATATGTTTGATAATAAATTTAATATTGATAAACCATATGGATTAGTAGCTGAAGCTACGGGAGATTGGATTGATAATCCTAAATCTTATGAATTAATTCAAGGAATTGTTATAGATACAAGATACTTACTTAAAAATTATGTTGGTAATCATGATAATGATAAGAAAAAATTAAGTTTAATTATTGAAAATGGTAGTTATGAATAAATGAATAAAATAGACTCATAATTATCTATGTTATTAGGATGAAAAAACATAACTAAAACAAATTAATTATTCTTAATCAAGAGAAAAATAATTATTTTATATGATGAATTGATTAAAGAATTCGCCTTATTGATTTAGGAAAAATATATTCTTATTAATTATTATATGTAATTTCATGGATCTTAAACCTTGACAAATCGATTTTATTTTGTTTTTCAATTAAATTATCATCTATATAAAGATCAAATCGATCATCATTTCTAGTTTTATAAATCTTGCCGACTTCTTTATTTATTGATAAATCAAAAGTCTTAGCAGGAATAAGCAAAACAAATATTTTCTGCTTAATAGTATTATTTAATATTATTTTAATATCATTATTTAGTGAGTAACTTTTTAATGTTAACCAATATGATTTTTTATTTTCATAAAACTTGCTATAAAATGAGTTTTTATTTAAATCAATTTTTATTTTTGACTTTATATAATTAAAAATTTCTTTTTTATTTCTATTATTAATTTGTTCTATTGGTTTTGATTCAATTAAATTAGTCAAGGAAGTTATTTTTTTGTTTGTATTTATTTTAGAATCAAATACATCAACTCCAATAAAATTAAGAATGAAAAGAGATTCTCTAATATATTCATCTAATTCCGCTTTTCTATAATAATCAATATTTGTTTTATTACCACTTTTTTTATTATCGGAATTTAATTTTTTAACTTCATTCGCATGATTTATCAAAATTCCTTCAATATAGTCAATATCTCCTCTATTTAAAGAATCATTATCAGTTGTGAAAATAAAAACTCTTTCTCATCAATCTTTTCCTAGTAAATGTTGTTTAATTCTTGATTTTAATTCTGAAGCTTGGCCTATATATACTTGTTCTTTGGATATTAAAAGATAAATACCTCAATTTTCACATTCTTTGTATTGTTTGATTAATTTGTTTATATGTTCCCTCGGACTTACTAACATAACCCCTGATAAAGGTCATTTCAATGTAGTAATTCTTAAAATTCCATCCAATGTTCCATCATGTAATATTAATCTTATTGTTGTCAAGTGAGTTTTATTGAAATCAAAATTATTCATAATTAAAAATTATCGCAGAATATAAATAATATTTGTACAATATATTTTATTTGTTTTATTGTTTTAAACATAAAATATTATCAAAACCGATGACAACTTATGAAATATTTAAATACTAATATAGATGATTTAAAAAAGAAATGATACGTTAAAACTATTTCTGATTTTTTCAATTATTGTGCGCACGATAATGATGTTTGAATATAAAGAGTTATTAATGATTTTAGTTATTTTTATAAAGAATATTTTCTTTTTCAAACTATAAGTCAATATATAAATGATGTTGAATCATTGAGAATTTTATTCATTTCAAATGAATTTGAAAGATTAGAAGAAAGGCAATTAAAGAAAGCAAAAAAATTTATCTCTTATGTGATTAGTGTTGATGAATATTGAAATAATATAGTGATTCCAGAATTATTTGATTTAGATGATAAATGAAAAATTGTTGTAGCAAAATTACAAAAAGCAAAAAACTTAAAATCAATTAATGCTTATTTAATTTGAAAATCCTATATTATAATAAATATATAAAGGAGAAAATATGAAACTATCAATTAAAGAAATTATCAAGAGAATTAAGATTCTAGAAGATGAATTAATCGTTCTTAATCAAGAAGAAGACAAAGATAATTATGTTATATATTTAAAAGACGAAAAAATTGAAAAATCAACATATGATTTTGATAAAACTAATAAAAAACGTCAAGAAATTAATCAAGAAATTTTAAAACTTAAAATTATTGTTCAAAAAGCAAACATTAAAACAATAACTAGTTATAAAGGATTAAGTATTTCTGAACTTTTAATTTTATTAGCTCAAAAGTCAGCTTTAATTCAAAGATTTGATTTATTATGTTCTAAAAAACAAAAGGCAAGAAAAACTACCAATGATGGTCAAATTGAATATATTGAATATTTATATGATATTAATAAATTAAAAGATACTAATTTAAAATTAAAACAAGAAATAGCATCAATGCAAGTTGCTATTGATAAAGCTAATATTGAAACATTAATTGAAATATAATAATTATCTTTCCTTAATAATGCTATTTATACTTAAAATTACAATTTAGATTTGTTGTTATTGAAAGTGTTTAATAGTTTTAGTTAGTGCTTATTATTTTATTAATATATTTTTAATGTTTATTGTTTGTGTAAAAATTATTCATAAAATTAAAGCATTATTTAAAAACTTTAAATATGGAAGTAAAAGGTTATATATATTTAGCCACATCTATGGTGTGGTTTTTATTATTCAAAATTTAAATCAGATGGTTTTATTCCATTGTCATTTCGAATTTTTTCAAGAATTGATTTAATCTTATTTAATAATGTTTTACCCTTATCTTTAAATTCTTGTTTAGTTAAATCATATTTTTTTTCTGAATCTTTTGATTTTTCAAATGTTTTAATAATGCTATTAAAATTAGTTTTTCATTCAATATGATCAACATTATCAATAATGTGATCTTTCATCTGATTAAATTCATTTTTAAATGCTTCAATATTTGTATCTTTGTTTTTAATTAATTCTGTGTGTCATAAACCTAACTCATGAATTAAATTAATTATTGCGTGTGAATGGTTATGTGAGTTTTTATCATCTTCTAAATTGACATTGTCTAAATTCTTTGTTAATTTATTAGGATTGAAAATATGTTGATTAATAAATTTTCATATTGATATTAAAGCTGATTGCAATGTTTCGAGCCTAATATCCTTTCCATTTAAACGATCGTCAATTATTTTTAAATATTTAATAAATTCTTTGGACTCTAAAACCAAATTAACGTCTGCAAGCACTGCATCAACATCTTGATAAATTAATTCATATTTATATAAGTATTTACCTAATGGATTTGATTTAGATAAATTTTCAGAATTTGGAAATCATTTGTTCATAAAATCATTAATAACTTTTTTATCTGAATTAATTTTTTGTTCAAATGCTAATCTTTTTAATTTATTTTTTAAGATTGCAACATTTCTAATCAAATTATTTCAAATAACTCTATAGTTTGAATAATTTTTCTTCGTCTCTATAAATAGTTTAGTTAATTCACTATCATATATTTGTTTAATATTTTTGCCTTCATTTGAGATAGGATTAAAATCTAATTTATTAGTTTTAATGTCATTTTGCTCATCTTTTTCTAATTTTTCATAATCTTCATATTTACATGATATTGCAATGGATGAAAAAGGTATTGAAAAAGTTAAAGGAATTATTAATTTATATTTCTTCATATTATTCATCTCCTTTTTCAATTTTGTCAATTGTAAATGTTTTATCAGTAATACTATGATCGAATCCTTTAAAACCATTTCAATAAGCATAAACAGATTGAACTATTTTTTCACCTTTTGATTTAAATTCCATTTCATAATTATTTTTAATATTTTCTCTATCCTCATCTGAATATCTAACAAAATCCATGCGGAAATATACCTTTCCAATTTGGTTTGATTTTAATATAGTAACATCAATTCTTTTGATACCACTATATATATCACCTTCTTTGTTTTCAAGAGCATATGACAATAAATAATTATTTAGATGTGCTGCAAATATTTTCTTTTGAAACGTATCATCTCTTAAAAAATCTGCTTCATAGTTTTGGCGAATATCATTATTTCAATATTTATATTCACTCATTTTTGCATCAATTCTTTCAAGTAATTTATAAAAAGCATTGCTTTCATAAACTTTATTTATGTCTTGGTTAGGAGCTGATATATCATAATTAAAAAAGTCTGCTAAAGTTATTCCTTTTCTAATTTTGTTTAGTTTTTCTTTGTAATTATAAAAATCTTGTGAATTTAAATTATCTAGTTTGTTATTTAATATTTGTCCTTTAAGTCTATGACCATGGTCGTCAAAATTTGAACTTATTCAAGAATAATCTTGATAAGTTCCATTTTTCTTATATACCCTTACAATTGCTTTAAATAATTGATTGGTTCCTAAATAAGAAGTATATTTAAAATCTATTATTTGATACCTTATGTCTTCGTGTTTTTTATATTCCGGAACTTTTATATTAAAATCAAAGAAATTTTTATTATTTTCTTTTGAATATAAAAAACTTTTAAATAGATACATTAACCCTTTAGAATTTCAAAATTCAAAATCGGTTGCTCCTTTTATAAATTCATTTATGTTATCAACAACATTTAAATAGTTTTTACCATCTATTTCTAATAAAGGGTTTTGAATATATTCATTAAATAATGGAAGTTTTTCTTTAATGCCGTCTTTTCCGACTCCAAATTTTTGTCCTATATCATATCTACGAAAACCATTTAAGTAGTATTCAATATCTTTTTTATCTTTAGGTAATAATTCTTTATTATTAAAATCAATTATGCTTTCGATTTTGAATTTTACATATGATGTAAAACCACTAAAGGAATTAATTTGTTCTTTAATTCAATTTATTTTAATATCTTTTATACCTAAATTAAACTTATTAAGGTATAAAAGTAAAAATGCTTTAAATAATTTTCTTTGCGTTTCATCTTTTAATCAGGAAAGAGATTGTATATATTGAGTTTCAAACAAATTATCTTTTAATATTGATTTACCATTAGCATTAATCATTCGCTTTGAGTTCATAAAACTATAATCAAGATAAATATCATTTATTAATCTAAAAAGAATAGTTTGTAAATCAGCAAAATAAGGATCACCATTTCGGTTGTAATCTTTACCCGTTTTGTTAGTTAAATTTAAAAATCAATTATCATTAAAACCATTAGCATTATCAATTTCATCAAATGTGTATTGATTAAGAAAATCTTTAATATTAGATTTTTCATTACTTTCATTGATGTTATATGTATTAAATTGATTTAAACTTTGCTTTCAATATTTTTTATATGGAAAATCTGGACTATATTTTGCACTTTTGTTTTTATGAGTTAAAACAAAATTTTTACCATCAAATTTTGCTTCATCATAATATGTCTTAACACCGTTTTTGTAAAAATAAAATATTTTAAAACTATTGTGCAAAGAAGCTATTTGATTTGGTGTTAACAATTTTAAATAGTTTCTTGATATTTTTTTAATGTCAAGATATGTATCTTTTTTTATAGTACAACTAGTTAAAAAAGGCGGTAAAGATCCACCTATTAATATAGGAGATACAAATAAAATAGAACTACAGAATACTTTTTTTAGCATATTTTTTCACCTTTTTTACAATTTAAATTATAATAGAATTATAAAAAATATGTATTAATACGTATTTTATTCAGTTTAATAACTAAATATATTAGAAAAAGGTAACTAAGAATGTTTTTAACAATTAAAAATTTTAATGGAAATTTAGAGTTAACTATATTAGTAAACTTACTAATATATATTTTAATTCTATTATCTATTCCATTAATTTTTATGGGAATTATTTCTCTTTTTAAAGTAAAGGTTACTAGCAAAAAATCAATTTATTTATATGCATTTTCAACTGGTATGTTTTTAATGATTGGAGCAGCTGGTTTTATTAAAGAGGGATATGTTTTGCTAGAACAATGATTTCATGATTCTTCAACAACGGGTGGATTAAAATATACAGGAGGTAAACCTGCAATTGAACAATCTTATATAGCTTTAATTGTTGGTTTAAGTGCTTTTATTGGTTTAGGAATTGTAATTTTAGGTAGGTTTTTATTAACTAGAAAATCTAAAGAATTACATAAAGATCATGAAGAACATGACCATTCTGAACATTTTGTTTCTTTTAGCGATATTGATAATCCAAAAGAAGCATGAACAGCAATATTAATGTTATTAAGCCATAGATTAATTGATGGATTAGTTTTAGGGTTATCAGTTTATCAGCTAACAACAAATGGAGTTAATAAAGCAAATCTAGCTTTAATAATAACTTTTAATATTCATTTATTGTTAGAAGTTGTTATTGTTTATTATCGTCAAATTCAATATGGTGAAAAGAAATCTAAAGCAATTTTATTTAACTTTATAACCCTTATATTAATTATTCCTATAATGTTTTTAGGCGCATTTATTGGTAAATTTTTAAGTAAGGTTGGGTGATTAATTCCTTCACTTGAAATATTAGGTGGATCAATAATAGTGTTTATGGCTATTGTTGAGCTTGTTCCAGAATTTATTCATTATAGAAACGAAAACAAAAAAGTAATTTATACAACTTTAATAATATTTGCATTATCGATCATTCTAACATTAATTTTATTAAGTTTTCACACTCATAATCAAGTTCAAGGAATTGGAGGAGAATTAATTTCGTCAGGCTTATTAAGGAGAACAAAATGAAAAAGTATTTAACTTTATTTTTTGGTTCGCCAATGTTATTTAGTTCATTATTGCCTCTTGCTTGTTCTAATGATTACAATAAATTGCATGATAATTTTGTTTATCAAAAAAACTTTGCAAATCCTTCTAAAAACTTTTCATATGCATATTCAAATTCAAACAATGACGTTTTAAAAGAAATAAATTTAGCTACAGGGGCAAAATTATTTAGAATAGGTTCACAAAATCAACCTAAAATTGATTTTAGAGATAATATAACAACAAAACCCACTGAATTATGATATCAATTTGAACATTGCTCGTCTATAACTATAAAAAATAGTAAACATCCTGAAGGAATTACGTATTCTAAAGATACAATAATGAAAACAATATATAAAGAAACTTTAGATTCAGAAAAAAAACCAAATTTCTTTTATCCTAAAAAAGATAAAGGGAATGGATTCTATAAACCATATTTATTTGTTCCGTCAAATAATAAAGAATCCATTAATCATGAATCATTTTTTGAAAATTTAAAATCAGCCACTTCTGTAAGTTTAAATTTTAATGAAAATAATTATGTTAATTATTGAGTGGATACTAAAGGAAAGGAAACTCCATATAAAATAACTGGAAATGACTTTAGACTTGGACTGCTTAGATCTTTTTTAAAAAATAAAATTTATAGAAATAATTTTATTTTAAATAAAAACATAAATAGTGAAAAAGAAAAAAAAGAATATATCAAAAATAAAGATAATCCATATTTTAATGGTGAAGATATTCAAAATTTTTTTGATTTATATAACATTCAAACTGAAGGACTTTTTAATTTTAATAAAGAAAATGATTCAATAACATTTAACTCAAAAGATAATAAAGAAAATGATTTTACAGAGTTTTTTAGAAATTTATTTTTATATTCAAACATTATGGATGGAATGCCTTATCAATATTTAACAAAGAAATATAATTTAGACAAGATAGATTGATTTTACGAATATGGTAAAACACATGATTCAATGCTATATTGTTCATATTATTATGTTGCTAAAAATACAAGCAATGAAACACGTTTATTTAGAAATACAAACTATATAAAAAATAATAGTGAATGACAAAATACAAAACATTTAAATGAAGTGGTTTATAAATATAATTCAATTCCTATTTCTAAAGAAGCATATGCTTTGCAAATGTATAATGCATTTAAACAAAATATTGTTTCATCATTGGACGTTTCTGATTTAAATTCAGATCAAAAGCAATACATACTTTCAAACTATGATAAATTTAATCTTAATTTTATTCGTAAATTTGAAAAATATAAATCTCATAATAACATTATTCATAATTATTTCCCTTCTTCAAATTCATACTATTTTAATAATAATTTTTCTAAATTATATTATGGAAATCCAACCTCAATTCTTTCATATGAATATAACCAAAAAGCAAAAGACTATTATTCTAAAAAATCTCTTATTTTTAAGACATTATTGAATAATGTCATTAACCCACAAGCCATTACAAATTTATTAAATTCAGAAAATGAAACTTGAATGTCACAAGCACCTTCTGATTTAAATATTAATAGTAAAAACAAAAAAAATACTAATTATGAAATTATAAAAGATGCTCAAGCTAATTTAAGCAATCAAACAATTTTAGGCATAGATGAAAATGAGTTCTTATATAAATTTAATAATTCAAGTCAGTATGATAATAAATTAAAATTTAATTTTAATTTTATTAATTTATACGAAAGCTTAAAGTCATACGACTTTGAAGAAATTAAATTACGAATTAAAAAAATTATTGATGAATTCTATTTAAAAAATGAAAATTCTGATGATTTTATTGAATGAGATATTCCAATTGAAGCATTTAATTTATCCGAAGATGTAAAAAATAAATTAAGGCTAATTGAAAAAATATATTCTGAATTACATCCAAAACTTAAACCTAGATTAGTTTTTGTCGATAATTATGAAACTTATGAGCAATATTTTTTAAAAAATAAATCTATATATAAAGAAAATAAGTTTACTTTATTTGAGAGCAATACAACAAGCTTTATAATTAAAATGCTTCAAACGGATAATTATAGATATCTATCATATATTATTAATATGTTAAAAAATGTTAAAAAAGATAATGCTTTTAGTTATTTAAGTAGGATGATTAATTCATTAGATTCTGATATTAAAAAAGAGTTGCTAGATTTACAATTTAACAGTGTTCTTTCAAATGACATAAAAAATAAAGTTAACAAAGTTTTTGTTGAATATCTTAAAAATCAAAATACTCAAGATGTTGTTAATATAATTAGAGAAATTAATAATATATTTTCATATACAATTTCAACAAAAAATAATGTTTCATTATATAGTTTCAATAAAATAGCATATCAAAAATTTATAACAAAACCAATTAGTTATGACGGATTAAGTTATTTACAAGATATTTATCTTGATTAATATTAATAATAGGGGGAGTGCGATGAAAAAAATTAATAAAATTTTAATTTCAATGATAGGTTTTAGTTTACCATTTTCATTAATTTCATCTAGTTGTATAGTAATACCAAATAAAACAATAAAGTTAAATAATTCACAAATTGAGGGAATAAAAAAAGATATAGAATTTAAATTAACATCTTTAGGAAAGATAAAATATAAAAATAATTACGATGAATTATTTTCACTTTTAAAGAGAATAAATAATGAATATGTTAAAGCTAATCGTTTTTATGAAATTCAATTCAATAAGGAACTTTCAAAATATATAACTCTTAAATTTCCAAATGTTAATTCATTATATTCAGGTCACTTTTTAAAAATTACATTTAATTTCAATTCAAAAACTCAAAAAATTAATTTACATTGACATTTAGGTTGCTCATCATATCCTAACGAGGGTGAAGGTGACATCCAACTTGATGATTTATAAAAAAACAAGAGGCTATATCAAATAGTCTCTTGTTTTTACTTTAAAGATTTTTTCAATTCATTTAAAGTTTCAATGAATTTTTCTTTCTTAATATTTTCAGTTTTATCTTCACCATATTTTCTTATTGCTAATATGTTATTATCAATTTCATTTTTACCTATCATGACTAAGAACTTAGTTTTTAGTAATTGTGCTTCTCTTATTTTTTTACTTATTCTTTCATTTCTTAAGTCAATATTTACATTGATATCTAAATCAATAAATTCATTATATAAATCTTGACAGAATTTATTTTGTTCTTCACTTATTGGTATTATTGTTACTTGACGTGGACTTAATCAATAAGGTAAAACACCTTTTGTTTGTTCTAATAGAGCGGCAATAAATCTTTCATATGTGCCTATTAAACCACGGTGAATTAATACAGGAGTCTGTTGTTGTTCATTATCATCAACATATCTCATTTCAAATCTATGAGGTAATAAAAAATCTAATTGAAGTGTTGACATTGTAATAATTTTATTTAAAGCAGTTTTAACTTGTAAATCAACTTTTGGTCCATAAAATGCAGCTTCGCCAATGAATTCTTTATATTCAATTTTTAATTCATTTAGCACATCTCTTAAGTCTTTTTCAGCTTTATTTCACATAGAATCATCTTTAAAGAATTTTTCAGTATCTTGTGGATCACGTAATGAAAGTGAAATGTGATCAATTTCAATATTGAAATCTTTTAATGCAGTAGTTATCATTTTATATAAATGTTTAAACTCATTTTTAATTTGATCAGGTCTTACAAATACATGCCCTTCAGTTAAGTCCATGCTTCTAACTCTTTCAAGCCCCGATAAAGCCCCAGATTTTTCATAACGATATAATCTTGATTGTTCTGAATATCTTATTGGGAAATCACGATAAGAATGTCTTGTTGAATTATAAAGCATAATATGATGAGGACATGTCATCGGACGAGCAATTAAAAATTCATTTTCCATTTTTATTGGGTTAAACATAGTATCTTGATAATGTGCTAAATGGCCACTAATTTCATAAAGTTTTTTCTCTCCAAAATGTGGAGTTAATACTTCAGTGAAACCAAATTTTTTATCAAGTTTTAAAACATAATTTTTTATTGCATTATGAATTTTCATTCCATCTTCTAATCAAATTGGAAATCCTTGACCACATAATTTATTAAAAGTAAATATATTTAGATCTTTTCCAATTTTACGATGATCTCTTTCTTTTCTTTCTTGTAATATTTGCAAATATTCATCAAGTTCTTTTTGTGTTTCTCAACAAGTGCCGTATATTCTTGTTAACATTTTGTTTTTAGAATCGCCTCTTCAATAGGCTCCTGCTGTTGATAATAATTTAAAATATTTTATTTCCTTTGTGTTATTTATGTGATTTCCACTACATAAATCGGTAAAAATATTTTCATTAGTTTTAGGGTGAACAAATCCATAGAAGGTAATATTTTTATTTTCCTTTTTAAATTGTTCATTTAGTTCTTTTTTATATGGTTGATTACTAAAATCATAATGATAATTTTCTATTTTTTTGACTTCATATCCTTGTTCAGCAATTTTATGCATTAATTTTTCAATTTTAGGTAAATCACTTTCTAAAATAGGAGTTTCAAAATCAAAATCATAGTAAAATCCTTCTTCGATAGCAGGTCCTATTGCTAGCTTAACATTTGGATATAATTTAATTATTGCACTAGCCAATAAATGACTTGCTGAATGATTTAATTTAAAATTTGATTGCATTATTTTAATCCCATTCCCTTCATTAATTTTTCTAGGTTTTCTTTTGCTATTTTTGTTGCTTTTTCAGCACCAATTTTAGACAATTCGTTTATTCTTAAAAGCATATTTTTGTATTTTGATTGTATATTTATTAATAATGATTTTACACTTTCTGCTACGGAAATTTTTAATTCTCCATAGTTTTTATTTTTAAATTTATTTTCACTTTCTTCTAAAGTTAAATCATTTAATGCACTATATATAGTTAATAAATTTAGAATTCCTGGTTTTTCATTAGATATATATATTTTGTTTTCCGAATCTGTTACAGCTTTCATAATTTTCTTATATGCCACTTCTGGATCATCTAATAAATAAATAGATGCTTTATCATTTTTATCTGATTTTGACATTTTTTTAGTTGGTTCTACAAGTGACATAATTTTAGCTCCAACATTAGGAATATATGCATTAGGTTCATTAAATGAAGTTTTATATTTATTATTTAATCTTTGAACAATGTTTCTAGTTAATTCAACATGTTGTTTTTGGTCAATTCCTACTGGTATTAAATCAGCATCATATAATAATATATCTCCAACCATTAATGTTGGATACATTAATAATCCTGTAGGAATTGTATCCATTCCATTTGGAGATTTTATTTTTGTTGATTTATCTTTGAATTGTGTCATTCTTGATAGTTCACCAATTGTTGTATTAACAGTGATTAGTCATTCCATCATTCCATGTTCTAATACATCTGATTGAAAAAATAAAGTAGATTTATCCGGATTTATTCCACAAGCTAAATACAAAGCAAATAAATCATTTTTATTTTTATTTAATTGTTCTGGCTCAATTGGCAAAGTTAAGGCATGTAGATCTGCAATAAAAATATAGCTATTATATTTCTCTTGTAAGTTAACCATATTTTTTATAGCGCCTATGTAATTAGCAATAGTTAATTTACCAGTTGCGGTTATTCCACTTAATAATACTTTTTTTCTATTTAACATATTATGACACCTTAAATATTAATTGTGTTGTAAATTTAAAATAATTATAATTTATTTATAATATTAATATTAAAAACATATAGATAATTCATTATGTTGATAAATTTAACCAAGGAGACATAAATGACTAAAAAACAAAAATTTATGTATGTATTTTTAATTGTTATTACATTCGGATTTATTCTTTTATATTGAAAAAAATATAAACAAACTTCTTCAAAAAACTATTTATCAGTAGAAGAAAAATTAAATTTTGATTTTGAAAAATTTATATCATATATTGGTGGAGTTAAAAACATAAAAGATGTTAAATCTTCACAAAAAGTTCTTACGATTTTTTATATTGAAAAAAATAATATAATTCTAAACGAACTTAAGAACTTAAAAGGTATACTAGGAATTTCAATTAAATCAGATTCAATTTCATTTGTTATCGGAAATTCAGCAACATATGTAAAAGGTATAATATTAAAGGAAATTAAATAATGCAAAAAAATATTAAATATCAAGGACTTTTAAACAATTTATTAAACATTGATCCTTTTGATAGTTCATTATATTTTAAAATTGATAATGAGAATTTTTTTGATGTTTTGCAATATTTTGGTAAAAATATTTTCAATAATATATTGAATAACTATAAATTAAATATCTCCCTTTCAAATAATTCAAATAAAGAGTTGATAACTAAATTACATGATGTTTCAACAACAGGCGAAATTGTCAATTTGTATAAGTATTATGATAAAAAATCAAATCTTGAAACTCCAAAAAAAGATTTTGATTTTAATAAATTAAAGGAAGAATTAATTGGTGAACTTGAATTAGAACAACAAAAATCTATTTTAAAGTGAAAAAAAATAATCAACAAAGCAAATAACATAAATGCTGAAAACAACATATGACCATTGCATATTGGTTTTTTTATTGTTACTATTAAGACTGATAAAAAAAATATATTTGCACCATTATTTTTTAAGGAAGTTAATTTAGAAATAAAAAATTCTGTCGTGTATTTATATTCAAATTCTGAAGTAAAAATAAATGAAAAATTAATTACATTTTTAAATCAAGAAGGATTTTCTTTAAATGTAGATGATTTTGATTTTTCCAATTTAACAATAAATGAAATTTTTTCATATTTTACAAAAACATGAGAGTCAATATATGAAATGCCTAAAACATTATTTGGGAATATTTTAAAAATTAAAAATGATAATATTAATAATAAATCAATTAAGTTTTTAAATGGGATGGTGTTAGGCTTTTTTAATGTTTCTTCTGGTTATTTATGAAACCAATTAAAACTAATAGTTGAAAATGATGAATTTGATAATATATTAAATCCTGATTTTGATAAGAATAAATATAAAGAACGTATTAAAAAAGTAATATTTGATGATAAATTTAAATTATTTAAAATACAAGACACTAATTATTCTCAAGATGTAGCAACAATATCATCATTATATCAAGATACAATAATTTGAGGCCCTCCAGGTACTGGGAAATCTCAAACAATAACCAATTTAATTGTTAATATAATCGCTAGAGGGTACACTGGTCTTGTTGTGTCACAAAAAAAAGCAGCTTTAGATGTTTTAAAGAATAGATTAAAAAAATTGGGAATATTTTGTTTATTTGCCTTGAATGATAAAAATTTAAGAACAGAAAACTTTTATAAACCATTAAAAGAATTTATTTATTTGGTAGAAAATTTTAAGATTGATGAGCCTCAAATGGGGATAGAAATTTTTTCTGAAAAAGATAAACACTATATTGATAATCTTGATATATTACTTAATATTGATAATCTTGAAGAAAAAATTGAATTAATATTCTTATTGAATAGTTTTAATTTAGATGAAAAAAAATTTAATATTTTAAAAGAACTTGATTCCGATATTAAATATAATTTTAGCAATTTATTAACTATTGAATCATTGAAAAATCACTTATATCAAGTTAATTATCAAAAAAAACTTAATATTTTTACAATATATCCAGCAAAATTAAAGAAGACTTTGGAATTTATAAGATCAAATGATTGATTATTAAAAATAAACAATATTGATAAAATAATTCCTATTGTAAAAAATATTGATTTTTCTGATTATTTATTTATTGATAATTTTTTCAAAAAACAACTTGAATTAAAAACATTTTTAATAAATGATGATTTAAAATTAGCGCGTATGTTGCTAGCTAAAATTGTTGAAAAAATGAATAATTTTACATTAGAGGAAAAAAGACAATATACATCATTTGCTATGGCAATACGAACAGCACATTTAAAACCATTTAAATTTTTTCACAAGCATAAAGAAATGATAAAAAAATTATTTCCAATTATTGTTACAACCCCCGATGTAGATTTATCTATATGAAAAAAACAAGAGTTCGATTTTGCTATTTTAGATGAGTCTAGTCAAATATTTATTGAGAAGGGAATTCCGATTTTATACTTAGCTAAAAGAAAAATATTAGCAGGTGATAGTCAACAAATGCAACCGACAAGATGATTTTTTGCAAATTATACAAGTCAAGAAGAAGATGATTTTGGTAATATTGAATCTTTATTAGAATATGCGACAGCAAGAGGTTTATATTCAATATTGTTAAATAAAAATTATCGTTCAAAACATGCTGCATTAATGACATTTAGTTCTAAGAATTTTTACAATTCAAAATTAGATGTAATTGATGACTATAATGTAAATAAAGGTGAATATCCAATTGAAGTTATTCAAGCGCAGGGAGTGTGAGAAAATGGAGTCAATGAAATTGAAGGATCTAAATTATTAGATGTATTGAATGATAATATCGATAAATATTCAAGTATTATTGCGTTAGTGTTTAATTCTAAACAATTGGATTTAGTTTTAAATAAAATATTTCTTGAACATCCGAAATTAGAGGAAGCTATTAACAAGGAAAAATTGTCAATAAAAAATATTGAAAACATTCAAGGTGATGAAGCTGATTTAATTGTTATGTCAACAGTTTATGATCATACAACTTCCTTGCATGGTGCTTACGTAACGAGAAAAGGTGGGAAAAATGCTTTAAATGTTGCTGTTTCTAGAGCAAGAGAAAAAATAATTGTAATAAAATCAATAAATCATACTGATATTGAATTAAATGAAAAATCCACTGATGATATTAGAATTTTTAAGGAATGATTAAAGTTTCTTGATTTGACAACTTGTGAGCAAAAAAATTATTTAGAAAATCTTAAACTAGCATCAGATACTGATTTGCCAAATTCAAATGATGATAATGATTTTTTTATATATGTTGATAAGTACATAAATGATCTATTAGCTAAATATAATGATAAATATAAAATTATAAAAAATTATTCATTGGGAACAAAATCAATTGATATAGCAATAATTAATATGGAAAATAATTTAGTTGAATTTGGAATCATTGTTGATCAGCTAAAATATAAAAATGATTACCAAGAATTTCTTGAATTTAAAGATAGTATTAAATTTCTAACTTCAAAAAAATATCCAATATTTTGTGTTTCAAAATTGAATTTTCCTTGAATAAACAAAATGTTAAATGATTTCGTTGAGCAAAAAAATATTGAATTAGAGAAAAGAGAGAATAATGAATAAAGAAAATAAAGATCCTTTATCTACCGAAGAAGCATTTCATTATAAAAAAATTGGAACAAATTTAGAAAAGAAGAAAAAAATAAAAAAAATATTATTTTGATCGCTATCTGTTGCAACAGTTGGAATTATTGTTGGAATAACTTTTAGTATTAAAAAACAACAAAACGAATATTATTTGTGGAAAAATAAATCTAAAATTTATCAGTTAGAGGAAAAAGAAAAAATATATGATAATAAATATATATCTTATTCAAATAAAAAGTATGATGATACTAAATCAAATCTTATAAAAAAACTTGTTGCTAACAATTTTTTAGAAAAAAATGATGCATTAAAAACTTTAAATTTTGTCAATAAAAAAAATGACATTTACACTACACAAATCACAAATATTATTGATAATACAATAGATGACTGTGTCAATTTTGATGTAATGTTCATAAATAAAAAGACAAAACAAACTGAAGTAATTTTGCAAAATATTAATGTAAAATGCAAAACAACTAAAGAAGCATATTCACTTAAAAGTAATGAGAAAAATGCATTAGAAAACATTTCAAAAAGACTTGAAAGCATTAATTTTAAATTTAGATCTGAAAATAACAATGATAAAGTCAATGAACTAAAGAAGAAGATTAAAAACTATAATGAAATGGTTAAAAAATATAATACAAAAGAAGATGATTCCATTGACGTTCATTTTTTAGGTATGCTATTCCAAAAATATTTCTATAGTGATTTTGGAGATATTAATTTCTTTCCATATCTTATTCAGGAAATTAAATATGACGAAAACGAAAATAAAATTTCCTTTAAATATAAAACATTTATTTTAACGAACACAACTGAAAAATATAAAAGAATCAAATTTAATTACTTTAGATATATTAGTGATGGAATTGAAAAGAATTATAAGAACATATTGGCTTTATAAAATTTATAAAAAATTATTCTAGTATTTCGGCATTATCTGGTAAATTTCAGGGATTTTTTAAATTAATATGATCAATAAATAATTTTCCATTTAAATGATCAAATTCATGTTGAGCAACAATTGCAGGATAGCCTGATAAGTCATATTTTTTTACTTTTTTGTCGAAATAAGAATAAGCTTCTAAAATAATTCTATTATATCTAGGAATGTATCCTTCTTGATTTTTTCAACTTTCATTAACACTAAGACAGCCTTCACCTTCTTTAATACATAAGAAATTATTTGAGTGTCCCAAAACTTTTGGATTCACTAATGCATCGCTAAAAATTATATTTTCTTTTTCATCTTTAATTAAGATATAAAATACATTTTTTAATATTCCATATTGAACCGCTGCAACTCCAACAGCAGGCCTAAATTTAGTGTTCTTTTCTTGGCTATTATTAACATGAAAAATCATTTTCTCAATGAGTTCAACATCCTCATTATTAAGTGGTAATTTTAAATCACTAGATTTTTGACGTAATCTTTTATCTGGCAATTCTATTAAATTTATATCTTTATATGTAAACATATTTTTATTATATATTAAAGATTAAAATAAAATTTATATAATTATTAATAATTTTTCATTTTATTTATTTATGGAGAAATTAATGACAGGACCCGAACCGACAAAATGATATATATACTTAATATGAATTTTTGTGTTAATAATATTATTAACTTTTAGTGCTATATTTTCTTCTGCAGAAACTGCATATACATCTGTTGGTGTTGCAAAAATTGAAACTATGGTAGAGAATAAAGTGCGTGGGGCAAAATTAATTAAGAAACAACATCAATTTTTTAATAGAACTTTAGGTACTATTTTAATAGCTAATAATTTAGTTAATATTTTAGCATCAGTTTTATTTTCATATATATTGAGTTTAGCATTAATACCAGGCAAATACCAAGTTTTAATATCAACTGTAGTAATGACGCCTATAATTGTTTTATTTTCGGAAATAATTCCTAAAGTTGTTGCTAAAATGCATCCTATTGGTGTTATTAAATCATTTTATTGATTTATAGAATTATTATATTGATTGTTTATTCCATTAACATTTCCTATTAGCAAAATAGGAAAAAAGATTTATATTACTAATACTGAAGAGGATGTTAAAAACTTAATAGATATTGCTAATGAAGAAGGAGTTTTGGAAATGGGGGAATCTTCTATGGCACAAAACGCTTTGGATTTAGATTCAACAAAAGTCATACAACATTACATTAAATTAAAGAATGTTGATTATGTTAACTGAAAATGTAGTATTTCTGAAGTATTAAATAAATTTAAAGAAACAAATTATTCAAGATTACCTGTGGAAAGGGATGACAATTTTATCGGTATAATTCATTTAAAGGATATATTTTATTTGCAAAAAGGTAATATTATGAACTATATAAAAACTGTTCCTATTGTTTCTGCAAATTCAATTTTAAGCATAGCATTGGAAAAAATACGTCAAGCAAGAGCACAAATGGCTTTTGTTGTTAATAATAATAATTCAGATAAGATAATTGGGATTATAACTATAGAAGACATCATAGAAGAAGTTGTTGGTGAAATTTATGATGAATATGATAACGATGAATTAATATATGAAGTAAGCCTTGAAAAATGTTTAGCTAAAGGCGTTGTTAAAATGAAGGATTTATGAAAACAATTAGAATTTAAAGATCTTTTTGAATTTGAATTATCTGAAGAAGAAGAAGAACTAAATTTATCAAGTTGATTAAATTTAAAATTAAATCATAAATTAAGACTTAATTCTAAATATGAATATAAAGAAAAAATAGAATTTAAATTAGTCGAAAAACAAAGCCAAAGAAAAAATTATGATGTTTTTGAAATTGATTGAGGTAATTAATTTGTTATGTCTAAAGTGTTTACATTTAAAGAAAATGAACCCCTAACTAGCTTAGTTAAATATATTTTATCAAAAATAGATTCGATAGAAGCAATTCTTTTGAACGGCGAATTAGGCGCAGGTAAAACCACCTTAGTTAAGCAAATTGCTGCTGCTATAGGAGAAAAAGAAAAAATAATTTCACCTACATTTAACAATATTTTAATACATGATAAATTAGTTCATATTGATGCTTATAAATTGAGAGGTAATTTATTTCCTTACGAAGATTATTTTGAGAATAAATTAGTTATTATTGAATGGGCAAAAAATATAACCCATAATTTTAAAAGTATACTTATAATAAATGTATATTTAAAAAATAATAAACATGTGTTTGAGGTTGAAAACTAGTAATTATGAATATATTAATAGAAACAAGTTTAGATAATTTATATATGTGTATTTTTGACAAAAAATTTAATTTAATTACAAAAGTTAATTTAGAAAAAATTGTTAAAAAAACTGATGTGTTTTTCGATTCATTAAAAACTCTTTTAAATTCTAGAAAGTTGGGATTACTTGATATAGAAAATATATATGTTACTTTAGGACCGGGTAGTTTTAGTGGTTCTAGGATAGGGCTAACATTTTGCAGGACAATGGTACAATTAAAAAATAATATTAATTTGTTTGTGGCGCCCACATATGTATTATTTAAATCTCAATTGAATAACGAAAATGAAATTAAAATTAAAGCTAATAAATATTCAATATTTAGAATTCTAGGCGATAAGATAAGTTTGATTCCTAATGATGGTAATTTCCATAAATTTGATTATGATAGATTTGAAAAAAATATTAAGTTATATATTTCTTTTTTTAAAAAAGTAAATAAAGATGAGTTGTTGGATATAGATATTATATATGGATCTGATCCTCAAATTGGAGAGTTAAAATGTTAATATTTTCAATAGAATCTTCACATGATGATACATCATTTGCAATATGTAAAAACAAAAGTGTTTTGTGAATGAAAACAATTAGTCAAATTGAAGTACATAAAAAATATGGGGGGACAGTACCCGAAATTGCATCAAGACTGCATTCAAAAAATATTGCAATTTTAATAGAAGAAATAAAAACAGAAATTGATTTTAATAAAATTGATTTAATAGCATATACAAAAGAACCGGGATTAATAGGTTCCTTACACATTGGTTATATTGTTGCAAACACAATATCTATTTTATTTAATAAACCAATTATTGGATTGAATCATTTGGAAGGACACTTTTATTCTGCCTTTATCGATAAAGAAGTAATGTATCCTGCATTGGGATTAATTGCATCTGGAGGACACACACAATTGGTTTTATATAAAAGCAAGAATGATTATCAATTAATAGGAGAAACGCAAGATGATGCAATAGGTGAAGCATATGATAAAGTAGCTAGAAAATTAAAAATTGGATTTCCTGGAGGTCCTATAATAGATGAATATTGAAAAAAATTTCATAAAATTTATTTGAAAAATTATTCTATACCAGAAACAAATAAGAAATACGATTTTTCTCTTAGTGGATTAAAAACTAATATTATTAATTTAATAAACAATGATGAAAATAGAAAGAGAAAAGTGGACACTGAAAAATATGCAACAGAATTTCAAAATACAATAATTAAATATTTGTATAAAAAAATGAAGATTGCAATAGAAGAATTTCATCCAAATTGTATAGTTTTATCTGGTGGAGTTTCTGCTAATTATGGAATAAGAAATATGTTCTTAAAATTACATAAAAATGTTTTTTTGCCTGACTTAAAATATACAACTGATAATGCAGGAATGATCGGCAGATTAGCTTACGAAAAAGAACGTGATGAATAATTAATATTTCTAAATACATAATTTAAACTATTTATCAAAATTACAATAAATATACTTATTCATATATATGGAGTGATGTCATCGTATTCTTTTTCTCTTGTTATAAAAGCATTAGATCCTAATAATGAAGAAGTGAATGAACCGTAAGTTATATAATTTTTTGTTATTTTTTCAACTTCAAAAGAAGCAAAAGAAAGATTGTCTTTTTTAATAGTTGGAATTATAAAATTATTATATATTTTGAGTTTTGTTCACCCCTGTTTAATTAAATTATTTATTTTATATTCTTCAATTTTGTTAACCGATTTTACTAAATTGTTTGAAATTATATCTGAACTATGTACCGAAAATGATATTAAAAATGCGATTTGTGGAGAATTAAAAAGTGGAGAAATAAATATAAATAAAGTTAAAATAGGTATATGTCTAGAAAAGGTATTTTTCAAATTAAATATTGTATTAAATTTATTTATTTTTTTAGATTCTAAAAACACTTTTACATATACTAAAAATTTAATAATAATTAATGTTATAAATATCAATGAAATAAATTCAATTATTTCTTTATATATTGAATTTTTATTTACTATATTTCAATTAGGCAATAATAATGAATGTAAAAAATTATTTGAATTCAGTTTATAAAGTTTTTGATTAGCTAGTTGACTTAATGATAGAATTGTTAAAATTAAAGTAAATAAATAAATAAGAATTTTAGCGGCCAATTTTATCTTTTTATTTGAATTAAAATCAGAATATGATAATTTTTTATTCATATTATAATTTATTCATTTATTTCTTGATACAAACACTATTTTAGAATTTTTCTCACTATTAATATTATTGTTAAAAAAATAATTTATGATAATTTTTTTTAACAAATTAATACTAATAATAAATAAAATTAATATTAGTAATGGAATTGCTAATTCATTAAAATATTTATTATTGATTATTGGTAAATTAAGAAGAGATCCTATTCCTATAAACCCTAAATTTGATAGAACTGTAGATCACCTAATATTTGATTCAAATGAGTAAAACACATAACTAATAAATTTTTTATTTACAAGTGGTCAAATATTTATCATAAAAGATTTAAACTTATTTTTACTATTGCTAATTAATTGAAAATTAATTGTTATATTTACATTTTCTAGAATTTGTGAAAAATATTCATGTAATCATATTCATGTAAACCATCAAAAAATAAAAAATAATGCAAGCATTTTATCTGAAGATGAACTAAAAATGTATATAAATATTATCTCTGGCAATATTCTTAATGTGATTATTATTATTTTTAAAGGTAAATATACATATATGCTATTGATTTTAGTATTTCCAAAATATGAAGTAATAAAAGCAGTTATTGCACCAAATAAAGTTCCTGCAAATGTAATTTTTATACTAGTTCATAGTAATTTTATAGATAGTGTAAATAAACTTTGATTTTTAAAATAATTGCTTATTGTTTTAAATTTAAAAAAATTAATTATGTTATTTGCAAATATTTTTGTTCCATATTTAGAAAAAGAGAAATCTATATTAGTTAAAAAATAACCAATTATAAATAATAAAAAAATTCAAAAAAGTATTTTATATAAGATGTTTATTGATCCTTTTAATTTAATATTGCCATTAGAAATTTCCTCATAAAAATTTTTTGATTTTATTTTTATTATATTATTCATCAAAAACCCTCTTATATGGTTCAATTACTTCCTTATAATAATTTTTAATTATTTTGTAACCGTTAAATCCAACAGTTTTCCCGTAGTCATCATATCCATTTTTTCAAATGTTATATATTGCTTTTGCTAATAATTCTCTCTTTTTTTCATTTAATGAATTTGATGTTGCTAAAACATTATATTTAATTGGATCTGTAACAGTCAGAAATTCAATTTTATCTTCAGGATTTTCACAACTATAGTAATTTAATTGTTTATTGTTTTTTTTGTTATTTGTATATGCGAATGAACCTAATTCATCAAAAACTATATGATAATTTTTGTTTTCTCCTTTTGATAAGTTTTTTGCTTTATCAGTTTTATATTTATTAGGATTTTTTTGTCTATCTAAAGCAAAAGAGGTAAATTTGTTATTTGGTAAATTGAAATGTTTTTTGAACAATTGTTCTTGCAATAAATATTTGCTTGCACTATTTTCTTTCCCTGTCATAATACCGAAATTTCTAAATGTATTTCAGTCTTTTTCTACTCATGCTTTTTTTATTCTTTCAATAGTAGATTTATTGCCCCACATCATTATGTTTCCACGATAAAAATCAATTAAGTCCTTACTATAGAAATAATTAAATTTTGCCCCGTCTCAACCATATTCGCTATGTCCTCAATCATTAAATTTTTTTCTTTCAAACATTTTTTGTGCTTCTTTAGCTATTTTAACAAGATCATCGCCATTGTTATTAAATGAATAATATTTATTGCCATCTAAATCAAATTTAAAAGCATATGTTTGTGTTTGCAATAGAGGTGAAAGATGCTCTTTATTTCTATAAAATAATGATGAAGTAATACTTGCTAAAGTGGCACTTCCTTTTATTAATTCTTGCGCTAAATCGTTATTATCATTTTTATACGAGATATTATATTTTTTTATATTATTTAAATTATTGTTTTTTAATAGATTGTTATATTCTTTTATGATTTTATCGAAAAATTTGAAATTCAATTCATTAGTACTTCAAGGTTTATTAATTGAAAATGTAAAAACATTTTTTGTGCATGCTATGCTAAAAAATGATGGTATAGGTAATAACAAATTAGTCAATAAAAATATTCGTTTATTTTTCATGTTTGAATGCTAAAAAAATACGAACTCACTACGCTAGTATTAACTAGATCAGTTTGTTAGGGTATTTCTCAGCAATTATTGCACCCCTGTTCTTTTATATATATAAATTTAATATATATAAATTTAATTATATTAAATTTTGAATTTCTCTATTGTATTTTTAATTATTAAATTAATATAATATTTATATACAAACAATTGAGGGGGGGAATATATGATTAAAAAAAATTTACTGTTTTCAATATTAATAGTATCTATGTCACCTATTTTTGTTTCTACATCTTGTAAAAATGAAAATAAAATTAACATTTTAGAAAATAAAAAAATGCTATATACAAAAGATATTTTGATAAAAAATTTAGATAATTCTATTAAACAAATAAGAGAAAATATTTCAAATTATTTGAAAAAAAATAATATTAAGGACATTGAAAGAACAACAAAAAAAACATATGATAATTATGGAATATTGCCTAACGGTCAACAAGCTAAAAATGATGTTTTTCCTTGATTAATAGATTCTGAAAATAATGATATTTCAACTATTAATGAGTTATATGAATTTTTTAAATCTGCTGTTAATAGTATTGATTTAGTTTTTCAATATCTTAATTATTCCGATGTTGAAAAAAGTAAATATTTTTCATATTTAAATGCTTATTTTAATTCTTATTTAATTCTTGAAATAAAGAAAATTACAAATTTAATAGTCATGAAAAAAAATGGGCTATTAGATAAAGAACTTATTGAAAAACTTTATAAATTACAAAAAGAATCGTTAAATTTATTAAATAACATAAATAATTATTTTTCTAATGAATATAAAAAAATATTAGCTAAAATTTTAAACAAAACATTAGAAAATGAAAATATTAAAAAAATTCATGATATAACAAATAAATTAAGTTTAATAACAAATAATTTTAACTTTAAATTTAGTAATAATTTTTATTCATATAGAAATATCTTTAATTCTCTTTGGTCTGCTCTTAAGAAAAATATAAATGAAACTATTAAGAATAATGAAGAAAGTAAAATTTTAATTTCTGAATTACAAAATGTGTTTAATAATGTAGTAAAAGAAATGAATAATATTTTAATGCATTATATTAATTTTAAATGGATTGAAGAAAAAACAATTAATGAAATAATGGGAATTAATTTATCAGAAAGTGATATGGTAAGTGATTTAAAAAAATATATAAAAGAAAAAATTGAAGAAATAGATGTTAATTTAAGATCACAAGATATATCCAATGAATTGTTAGAAAAAATTTTCAAATCAGGAAATAATATTTTAAATAATGAAGGATATCAAAAAATAATCATTGAAAAATTTGTAGATATAATCAATCAACTTAAAGAATTTAATAACAAATGAATTGCAACAAATTATTTAAAAAATAGTTTATATCAATTTGTTTTATCTTTAGCTAAAAGAAATATTGATAATCAATTGGACAATATAACTAGCTTTATTATTGAAAAAAATAAAAATAGTCATCTTACATATGAAGAATATATTAAAAATCAGAACAATAATCTATTAATAAATTTCAATTGGACTAGTTTAAAAAAAATAATTGATTTTTATTGAATTAATTATTCCTCTTATGGTTTAAATAAAACTATTATGAGTAATGAAATTAGCACAATTGAAAATATTATTGAGATAACAAATCCATTAAGGCAATTTAATAATAATTATTTTGACACAATACAAGAAATTGTTAAGAATAATAATTTATTAGATGCAATTAAAGAGAACAATATATTAAAAATATTACAAGCGTATGAAAAAATAAAAAAGGAATGAAACAATAGAAGAAATGAAGTTATAGACAAGTTAAAATTGGATTCATCTAATAAAATAAAATTTCAAAATAAATATAATATTTATACAAAGGCTGCGAACGAATTATTTAGCATATTGAATTTTAAGAAGATAGGTGATTTATTTTCTGTTGAAAAAAATATATTAGAAAAGATAGGACAATTATAATGGAGTATAGATATTGAAGAGATAAGATAATAAAAGCAAAGGTTACTAAAATATGAAAAAATGTTATTTATTTAGAAACCAAAGATAAAAGAAAATGTTATTTAAATATTAACGATGTAAGTGATTATCATGTAAATTTGAATAGCATGTTCAAAATCAATTCTATTAAAGAAGTTATAGTATTAACAATTGATAGAAATAATGATTTAATAGTTTCATATAAGAATATTCATCCAAAAGAAATTAGAAATCCATTTGTCTTTAAATTAGATAAAAATAATGCTAAATTCGATGCTCTTTTAGACTTCACATTGAAAGGAATAAGATATGGCAAATAAAATATTTATTGATTACGATTATGCAGTTAAAGAACAAGCAATAAAAAAATATGAAGACGAAGTAAAAATCATTAATAGAAAAATTAACTCAAATATTATTGAGGGTAGCGAGTATTTTGGGTTTTTAAATTCATATAAAAATATTACTAAAGAAGATTATCAATTGATAAATCAAATATCTAAATTCCTCTTATACGAAAACAAAATTCAATATTTAGTAATATTATCAAATAAGGCTATTAACTTACAAATTCAAGCAATTACTGATTTTTGTTTAGGTAATAGACCATTTAATAAAAAAATTGATTTTATATATTTAAATGATTCTATGGATGGAACTCAAATAGCTCAAACTATCGAGTTTTTAAATAATAAAAGTTTTGCTATAAATGTAATATCACAAAATGGTGATAATATTGAAATATCTTTGTTATTAAGAGAATTTTCAATAATTTTAGAATCCAAAGTTGGTAAAATAAATGCATCAAAATATATTTATGTAACAACCAATAATAATTATGGTTCATTGTTTGAATTAGCTAAGAAAAAGAACTACACACATTTTGTCCTTTATGATAATGTTATTGAAAAATATGCTACATTTTCTGCAGCAGTTTTATTACCTTTGTCTTTAGCGGAAATAAATATTGAAAAATTTCTTGATGGTGCAAAAGATGCAAATGTTAAATATAGCGATGATAAATTAGAGAATAATGTTGCTTATCAATATGCAATAATTAGAAATATTTTATCGAAAAATAATTTTGTATTAGAAACACTAAATTCATTTTATGTAAATAATAATAAAATGGTTAAATTATTAGAGATGTATTTAAGTGAGTCTTCACTAAAAAATAATTCAGGAATAATACCAATATCATTTAACTCATCATCGGAAATAAAATCACTAACACAATTGATTTCTTTGTCTAAAATACCTTCTAATGAAGCAAATTTTAAAATATTTAATACAAACATTATTGTAGATAACCCTAAATACGACTACCATTTAGCATATTTAAATAATGGGGAAAGAAATTCATTTGAAAATATAACTTTTAATGCTATAAATAAAGTTATAAGAAATTCAATTATTGAAAATAATGTTATCATTTATAAGATACCAAATATTAAAATTCATATAGTTGATGATACAGAATATACTGCAGGATGGTTAATTGCATTCATGCAAAGAGCGGCAATAATGTGTGCTTATTTACAAAATGTAAATCCATTTACAAATGAAGTATTAAAGAATTATCAAATTAATTTTATGAAAAAAATAAAAGATATTACTAAAGGAGAAAAATAATGACAAAAATTGGAATTATTGGAGTTGGTGCCGTTGGTTCATCATATTTATATGCTAGTTTAAATAAGAATATTGAAGCTGAATATGTATTAATTGATATGTTTGAAAAATATGCTGAGGCACAAGCAAAAGATTTAAATGATGCTGCTTGCTCAATGGTTAATTGCGGTTCTATATTCAGAGCAGGAAATTATAAAGATTTAAGCGATGCAAATATTGTAGTTATCACTGCGTCAGCAAAACCTAAAGAAGGTAAACTTCAAGATAGAATGGAACTTTTAAAAGATAATGCTATTTTAATAAAATCAATAGCTGAAAATATTAAGACATCAGGGTTTTCTGGTGTAACAATAATTGCTTCTAATCCTGTTGATATTATGGCAACGATATATCAACAAGTTACCAAATATGAACCAGAAAAAGTAATAAGTTCTGGAACAATATTAGAAACAGCACGTATGAAAAAATTCCTATCAAAAAAAATAAACGTAAAAGCAAGTTCAATAACAGGATTTGTTATTGGTGAACACGGATCAAGATGTATTATACCCTTTTTGAAAATGAGAATCGGATTGGGTTCATTAAAAGACTTTCTTGCTAATGGGTTAGTTACTAAGGAATGATTAGATAAATTGGGACAAAAAGTAAAAGATGAAGCTTTTGAAATTATTTCCGGCAAAGGTATAACTAATTTTGGAATTGGAGAAAATTTAGCAGAAATTACATTAGCAATAAATAATGATAGGCAGTCAGTTTATTCATTGGGAGTACAATTGCCAAAGGAGTATCAAAATCATGGTATATATTTTGGATTACCAGTTGTTTTAGGCAAGAATGGTTATAGGCATTTACCAAAGATTAGATTAGAAGAAGAAGAACAAAAGATGTTTGATGATTATTCAAAAGAAATTAAAGAAACTGTTTTGAAAATTTTGAAAGAAATAAAAGTTCCAACAACAATAAAATGATAAAAGGCCGAAAAATCAGGACATCCTGATTTTTTAAATTATAATTTATATTAAGATTTAATATGGAAATAAAATTCAACAACTTTTCGGGGAAATATAAGAAATCAAGTGTCACAGTATTGAAAGACATTTCTTTTACTATTAATTCCGGAGACATGATTGCAATAATAGGAAAATCAGGTTCTGGGAAGACATCATTATTTAATGCAATATTAAAACAATTGTATATTACCCAAGGCGAAATAATTATTAATAATTATTCACTAGATAATATTAAAAAAAGAGAGTGAAAAAAGATAATTAAAAAAGTAGGTTTTTTATCACAAGATACATTTCTTTTAGAAGATGAAAATGTTTTTCAAAGTATATTAAGGACATATACAAAATATAAAAATTTCTTTTTTGAATTATTTAAAATAATGACAAAAGAACAAAAAATAGAAATATTTGAAATTTTAGATAAATTAGGTATTTTTGATAAATCATTTTCTGTAATTAGTTCATTAAGTGGAGGACAAAAACAAAGAGTTGAAATAGCAAAAATATTATTGAAAGATGTTGATTTAATATTAGCAGATGAACCTACATCTAATTTGGATGTTAAAACTTCCAATGATGTTATTCAATTATTAAAAAATATTAATGAAGAGAAAAAAATCACAATATTAGTCAATGTTCACAACATTGAATTAGCAAAAAAATATTTTAATAAATATGTTGCAATAAAAGATGGGCAAATAATTAAATATGGAAAATTTGATGCTCTAACAGAAAAGGATATAAATTTTATTTACGATATTGATAAGTAAATTAAAATGAATATATAATTTAAATTAAAAATAGGAATTTACAATATTATGAAGAATATCAAAAAAACAAAAAAATTATTTATATTAGGATTGAATTTACCTTTTTTACTAACTCCAATTTCGTTAGTGTCATTTTCATGCGCAGAATTACCCAAATTAAAATTAAAAACAAAAGACAATGAAAATATAAGTTATGATAAAAAAAATGATGAATATAGGTTAAAAGAAAGCGCCTCTGCTTTTCGTGATTATGTTATTAAAAATCCAAATCCTATTTCAACATTAGATCCAGCATATGAAATATATGAATATGAAAAAGATGAGAATGGAGAATTTAAAAGAGATGCAAATGGTCAAAAAATTGTTTCATTATCTGAATCCGGATTTCCAAATTTAAATGATAAAATTAACCCTAAAAAATTAAAAGAATATTATGAAAAATTCTTTGAAGCAAGTGGTTTTTCTAGAAAATATTCGCATAGAATTTATACTTTTACAGTTGAAGAACTCTTTAAATATTTTCCACACTTAAAATCAAAGAAAAAATATTCAAAATATTTAAATAGAAAAAACGTTTTATTTATGTGTGTATATTATGTTACAAAGTCACATATTTCAACAGGCAAGTATTTTGACAAAAATAAACCACATTCAATTTCTGAAGTGGGAATATATGATGATTGATTTGAAAAATTAAAGGTTGCGCACTCATATATTAAAGGATCATTAAATCCTAATTTATACAATTTCAATGAATGTGTTTGACCTTTTTTTCCAATGAAATTAAATGTTAAAGGTGAAGTTGTTGAAACATATTTAAGTAAAAATGTTACTGACCCTGTGCCATTAGTTTTTGATAGAGAATAATAAATATAAGAGGTGAAAAAATGAAAAAAATAAGAACAAGATATGCACCTAGTCCAACCGGATATTTACATATTGGTGGTGCTCGCACTGCTTTATTTTGTTATTTGTTTGCAAAGCATTATAAAGGTGATTTTGTATTTAGGTTAGAAGATACCGACATTGAGAGAAATGTAGTTGGTGGTGAAGCGAGCCAATTAAATAATCTTGCATGATTAGGAATTATACCTGATGAAAGCCCATTAAACCCTAATCCAAAATATGGTAAATATCGTCAAAGTGAAAAACTTGATGTATATAAAAAGCTAGCATATGAATTAATTGATAAAAAATTAGCATATAAAGCATACGATACAGTTGATGAATTGAACAAACAAAGAGCTGAACAAGAAGCTAAAGGTATTGCTTCATTTAGGTATGATCGTAATTGACTTATGTTAAGTGAAGAAGAAATACAAAAAAGAAATCTCAATAATGAATTTTCTATAAGACTCTCATTACCTAAAAATACTATATATGAATGAAATGATTTGGTTAGAGGGAAAATATCTGTTAATAGTGATGATATTGGTGATTTTGTTATTATAAAAAGTGATGGATATCCAACTTATAATTTTGCAGTTGTGGTTGACGACCATCAAATGGAAATAACTAATGTCTTAAGAGGTGAAGAACATATAACTAATACACCTAAACAATTAGCTATATATAAAGCTTTTGATTGGGAACCGCCAGTTTTTGGTCATTTGACAATAATTACAAACATGGAAGGTAAAAAACTTTCTAAGCGTGACAACAGTTTAAAACAATTTATTGAGGATTATAAAAATGAAGGTTATTCCCCAAAGGGAATTTTCAATTTTCTTGCATTATTAGGATGAACAAGTGTAGATGCTAAAGAACTAATGACACAAGAAGAATTAATAGAAAAATTTGACCCTTCTAGATTGAGCAAAAGTCCATCAAAATTTGATATCGTAAAAATGGAATGATTTTCAAAACAATATATAAAAAATTTAGATAATGATGTTTTAATCAGCAAATTAAATTCTCCAAAATCTAAAGAATGAAATGAAATTTTTGTTGATACATATAAATCACATTGTGCAACAATAAAACAATTAAATGAATTTTTGAAAATATACTTGAATATAAAGAAAAATTTAAATATTTCCTATCAAAAAAATGATGTTCTTAAAACTTTTGGAACCTTCTTGAAAAACAAAGAATTTACTATTGATAATATTCAATTGGCAATAAATGAAACAAAACAAAAATTAAATATTAAAGGTAAAGAATTATTTATGCCAATAAGAATTGCTTTAACATATGAAGAGCATGGTCCTGAGCTCGCCAAGGCTATTTATTTATTTGGACAAGATATTATTTATGAAAGACTTTCTAAATGAAGCTAAAGTATAAATCAATTTCATGAATAGATTCTCCAATTGATAATTCAAAATTAAAAGAAGATATTTTTGAAACAGATTATATTCCGTATAAGGAATCGACAAAAAATGAATATTTAGTTTTAGATTTTAATGATGGCGAAAAAGACCATCATTTGGAATTAAGCAAAGATGAAATATTGATAAAATATGGTGAGCAAATTATAAATTTAAAATACCATAAATATGCATCGATGGAATATAAAACGCCAGAAAAAAATCTCATTTTCGATTGGTATTTAAAAAATGTTAATATTGGATTAAAAGAAATAACATTTGAATATGATATTTTGCATGAAAAAAATTTGTTGACTTCAAATCTTGTTAGTTTAAAATTTCAAAAATAATTAATTAGATTAACTTTTATTTATAATTTATTTATTATGATAGGTAAATATATATGAGTTAATCTAATTTTTTTATTAATTGGCTATGTAATTGGATCAATAAATATTAGTATTTTACTATCAAGAAAAAAAGGCGATGATATAAGAAATCATGGATCAGGTAATGCTGGAACAACTAATGCATTACGTAATTACGGACATAAATTTGCAATATTAGTTTTTTTATTTGATTTATTTAAGAGTTATATTCCTATAATGATTTTATTTTTATTGAAACTATATTTAAGCAATACAAATTTTTTTAAATTTGTTTATCCAATTATTATTGGTTTAGGTGTACTAATTGGTCATATTTTTCCAATATTCTTCAAGTTTAAAGGAGGGAAAGGAGTTGCAACTTTTTTTGGTATTATATTTGCCTTTAACATTTTATTGTTTATTACATTTTTAATTATTTACTTAAGTTTACTTTTAATAACAAAAATTGTTTCAATATCATCTGTTTTGTCCACAACAACTACTTCACTATTATCATTAATCAACATTTTTTATATTGATGTTTTTGGATTTGTGCAAATTAATACTGCATGACCTGTTCATGGGATAATGATAGTATTTTGTGCAATTTTAATAATGTTTATGCATGTTCCAAACTATATTAAACTTGCTAACAAAGAAGAAAATAAACTTAAATTTTTACAATAATTAATTCATTCAAAGATTAATTATGAATTTGTTTGAGTACGATAAAAATATATTTTCCTTCTTAAAATATTTATAACAGGAAAAAAAGAATAAATAATAATTGTATATATTGGTATTTCAATTAAGCTTTTGAAAATTATAGGAATCATGAAAATTAAATAATAATCTTTGTATTTTCATGTTCCGTTTCTGAATCTATTATGATAATTAATATATGCAAAAGGACCCCATAATCAGCGACAAATGATAAGAATTACAAAAAGAGTAATAAATATCCCAAATATTAATTGAGTGGTTCATTTGACCTTAAAACGCTTATTTTTGACATGTATTCCGAAAAGAATTAGTGCGAATGCTCAAATTAATAGCATTACAGTTAAACTAATAGATAAAACAATATTAACTGGAATTAGTTTAGTTTTATTTAATTTTGTCGAATATTCATTTCATCTAAATACACTATAATTTTTCATTAAGAAATAAATTAAGAAAATTGTTAAACCAAGTAAAAATGTAAAATTTAGAATTCAAAAGTTTTTTCGCTTTAAATAAATTATATTTATTAATAGTCCAGACAAAAATGAGATTATAACTGGGATAATTGCATATTCAATCATTCAAGTTGAAATACCAAAAATAACTTGATTTAAAGTATCTGAAAGTAAACCTAAAAAAGCACCACGTCATGGACCTAGTGCTAAACCAAAAATTATAAAGATAGCATATGTTAAACTTATTCTAAAAGTTCTAGGCATTAGATATCTTTCAACAAGCGAGCTAATCGTATAAAGCGCAAGCAAAATTCCAAATAAAGCAATTTCATAAACATTTATTCGGTAATTTTTGGTTTTGATGCTTCTACGAAGACTATAAAAAAAATTAAAACAGAAATTGATTTTATGCTCCTTTTATATTTATTAAATAGTACATTAAAAAATTTTTTCCAACTAAAAAAAATAAAACCAAACTTTTGTTTGGAATTATTTCATTTATAAGTATTAAAGAGCCATTTCAATTAATGTTTTTACCATTGCAAACATTGGTTTTTCATTAATGTCATTTGTTCCTGCTACATCACAGTGTATGTATTCAACATTATTTGTAAATTCTCTTAGAAACATTGCCGCAGAACATGAACCAGCATTTCCTGTATAATCAGTATTTTTTAAATCTGCAACAAGAGATCCCCTCATAAATTCTTCATATTCTTCATCAAATGGCATTCTTCAAATTAATTCATGTTGAATTTTTGAGGCTTTTTTAATATCTTCTCATGCTTTATCAGTAGTTGCTCAAATCCCTGTATAAGTTTCACCTAAAGTTCTTACTATAGCGCCAGTTAAAGTTGCAACATCTACAAGTCTTGAAGCTTTTAAAATTGTTGCTCCATAATATAGACCATCGGCTAATACAAGTCTTCCTTCAGCATCGGTATTATTTACTTCAACTGTTTTACCACTCATAGATGTGTATACTGAATCAGGCAATGATGCATCTCCGTTAATTCTATTGTCAGTTATACACATAATAGCAGATATGTTTTTCTTTGGCTTTAGCTGAGCAATTGCTTTCATTGCAGATGCAACAATTGCGGAACCTGACATATCATATTTCATGCCTAGCATAAATTTAGGTGGCTTTAATGAATATCCACCAGAATCAAATGTAATTCCTTTTCCGACGTAGACAGTTTTTTCTGAACTTTTTGGGTCACCTTTATATTCAATAATTACTACTCTTGGTTCATATACAGAACCTTTATTTACAGATAATAATAAGTCCATTCCTAATTTTTCAATTTGGATTTTATCTAAAACCTTAACTTTTAAATTTTTATATTTTCTAAAATCTTTTTTAATTATTTCAGCAAGTTTTTCACTGTTTAGTTCATTAGGAGGTGTAATTCCTAAATTACGTGCAAAGTTTTGTGCATCAATAATTGTTAATGCTTTCTTGAAAACCGCAATATTTTCTTCAGTTTGGTTTTCTAAAAATATGCTTAAGGTATTAGGATTTTCGGTTTTTGTAAATGTTTTTAAATTGTATATTTTGTATGCTTCAAAATTAATTCCTTTAACAAAAGCATCAATCACTTCATTAATTGAAAGATTTTTAGTTACAAAAGATGATAAATCAATTTGATAATTTCTTGGGCATTGCAAAGTTAAAGATTTTGCAAATTCATAAATATATTCATAAGTAAGCTCATCGCTTTTATCTAAATAAACATAAGCTTCATTTTTTACTAAATATTCAGTAATTTTTCCCTTTTCTTTAATGCAAAACTTTGGTAATAAGTCATTACTATAAATTGCTTTTAATAAAGGGAAAGAATTTCTTTCTTTTTCAATAGTTTTAATTAATTCCATGATTATTCCTTGTCTTCTTTTTCTAATTGCTTATCAGCTAGTTCAACTAATGTTGAAATTAAAACTCCAAGCCCCATACCGTTTTTGTCAGCAGTTCCTGCAACATCACAGTGAATATAGTCAACATCATTTGTGAATTCTTTTAAAAACATAGCAGCAGTATTACAATCTGATTTTTCAGTAGTTGAATAATTATTTAAGTCTGCAACCAATGATGATTTATTTGGTTTATGAAAATCTTCATGCATAGGCATTCTTCAAACTTTTTCATGCGCAATTTTTGCAGCAGATTCAAATTGATGTCATCTCTTGCAACTTGTTGAATAAATTCCACTATAAGTTTTGCCAAGAGCAACTAACATTGTTCCAGTTAAAGTTGCAACATCAACTAATAAAGAAGCTTTTAAATTTTTTGCTCCATAATATAGACCATCAGCTAATACAAGTCTTCCTTCAGCATCAGTATCAGTTATTTCAACAGTTTTTCCACTCATAGATTTAACAACTGATTCTGGCAAAGTCCCATGAGTATCAATTGCATTATCAGTTAACATCATTATTGCAGCAACATTTGCTTTAACTTTAAGTTCCGCAATAGCTTTTACTGCATAAGCAACTATAACTGAACCAGACATATCAAATTTCATTCCTTCCATATGATATCCTTTTGTGTTATAGCCACCAGTATCAAAAGTTATTCCTTTTCCAACATAAACAAATTTTTCTTTTGATTTAGGAGCGCCATTGTATTCAATAATTACACATCTTGGTTGATATGAACTTCCAGCATTAACTGATAAGAATAAATTCATACCATACATTTTTGCTTCTTCTTTTCCTAAAATAGAAATTTTTAATGATTTATTTTTTGAGAAATCTTTTTTAATTTCTGAAGCAATATATTCACTTGTTGCAATATTTGGAGGAGTTATTTGTAAATTTCTGGCTCCATTTATTGCATCAGAAATTGTCGAAAGTCTTTTAACAAAATCTTTGTAATCAGGATTTTCTAAATATAAAGAAATAGAAATTTTTTCTTCTTTGTCTTTATTTTTTTCCTTTGATGAATATAAAGAAGCGTTATGGAAATTTTCTCTTAAAACAAAAGCTCTTAAAACTTCTTCAACTGATAATTTTTCATTAACAAATGACATTATGTCAATTTGATAGTTTCTTCTTTTTGATAAAATAATTGCATCAACTACTTTTAAAAAGCTATAGTAGCAATTTGTATTTTTTGAAATGAAAATATATGCTTCATTTTCATCAAAAAATTCTGTAATAAAGTTTTCTTTTTTAGCAATTAGTGAACATTTTTCACCATAATTACAATCATCATAAGATGCTCTTAAAAGCATGTCTTTATTACGTTTTGTTTGATATTCAGTAATCATTTATTATATCCTTTCATTAAATAATTTAAATAATGATTAATTTATTTAATTATATATGCAATATTTTTTTTAGTATTTAAAATATCAAAAACAGAGTTCTTTTTTAATTTTGATAGGATGAATTAAATTATATGTTTTTAACAATCTTTAATAAATTTAAATTTAAATTTATAAGATAAATAAATTTATAATTTTTTAATAAGAAAATTTAGAAAATAACGAGGCAAAATATGATAGAAAAAGAGATAAATAAACAAGTAATTGCCACTATGAGAGCAATTGCAATAGATGGAATAAATAATGCCAAAGGAGGACATATGGGTATGGCAATAGGAGCTGCACCCATTTCATATTCTATTGTTGCTAAAAACTTAAATTTTTCAAGCAAAAATCCAAAATGAATTAATCGTGATAAATTTATTCTATCAGCAGGACATGGTTCTATGTGTTATTATTCAATAATGCATTTATTAGGTCTTTTAACTATTGAAGATATAAAGTCACATAAAAAAATAAATTCAAAAACTCCTTCTCATTCTGAGATAGATAAATTTAAGTATGTTGATGCATCAACTGGACCTTTAGGCCAAGGAATTGCGATGGGGGTTGGCATGGCTATATCCCAAAAATATTTGGCCAAACGATATAATAAAAAAGATTTTAACATTATTGATCATTATGTTTATGTCTTACATGGTGATGGTTGTATGCAAGAAGGAGTTGCACTTGAAGCAATAGCTTTAGCAGGTACAATGCAACTTAATAAATTAATTTTAATTCATGATTTTAATGAAACACAGATTGATTCAAAATCATATGAAGTTAATAATGTTGATTTTATTAACTATTTTAAAGCAAACCATTTTTCAACATTTGATGTAATGTCTGATTCATTTGAAGAAATAAATAATGCAATCCAAGAAGCTAAAAAATCTAATAAACCCTCATATATTAGAGTACATACAACAATCGCAAAAAATACCCCATACGAAAACATACCTAAAGGGCATAATGGCTATTTAAATGAAAATGAAACTATTGAATTTAAGAAAAAATGTGATTTAAATAATTTAATTCCATTTAATTATGAAAATGATGTGTATGATTATTGTTTACAACTTATGAAAGAAAAAAACCTTAATTATGATAATTGGGTAAACTTATTTTCTGAATATAAGAAATTATTTCCTAATGAATATAATGAATTAAAACAACTAATAGATAACGATATTCATTTTGAATTTTCTAAAGAAATAATAAAGAAAACAAATGTTGCAACACGTGATTATTGTGCAGAAATATTAAGTTATTTAGAAAGTTCACCTTATATTATTGGAGGTTCTGCTGATTTAAAGAGCTCAACAAAAATCGGGTTTAATATTGATTTAAAAGATGGAGGCAAAAATATTAAATATGGAATTAGAGAATTTGCTATGAGTGCTATAAATAATGGAATTTATTTGGCATCAAATTTAAGAACAATTGATTCAACATTTTTGGCATTTTCTGATTATGCAAAAGGAGCGCTTAGATTAGGAGCAATTATGAAAATTCCTTCAATTCATGTTTATAGTCATGATTCATATCAAGTTGGTGGAGATGGACCAACACATCAACCTTATGACCAATTAACTATGTTAAGAGCAATTGATAATTTTAGGGTAATTAGACCATGTGATGAATCAGAAGTTTTATATGCATTTAATTATGCATTAAATCAGAATGATAAACAAATTGCAATTATTACTGCTAGACAAAATTTACACTCTTATAATATGTGTGATAATAAAGCTGCTTATGTTATCAAGAAATGCAATAATTTTGATATAAGTTTATTAGCATCAGGATCCGAAGTTTCACTTGCATATCAATTAGCAAACGACCTAATTAATAAAAATATTAAGGCACAAGTTATTTCTGTTCCTATTTTGCAAGATCTAGTTAATGATGAAAATTTAATTAAGTCGCTAAATCTTGATAAAAAACCAATGTTTGTAATTGAAGCAGCAAATGATTATATGTGATATAAACTATCAAAATATAATAAAATCGCATCACATTTTGCTTCATCATTCGGTGAATCAACTTCAGGTGAAGAAATTTATAAATTAAAAGGGTTTAACACAAATTATTTACTTGAAAAAGTGATAAGTTTTTTAAATGATAAATAAATATATAATTTTTAATTATGCATCATCGAAAGTATTATTGTAATATTTTAGGTTTATCTGAAAATGCTAGTTTAGATGAAATTAAAAAAGCATATTTTAATCTATCAAATCTATATCATCCAGACAGAAATAATGATCCAAAAGCAGTAAAAAAATTTGAGGAAATAAGTGACGCTTATGAAGCACTAAAAAATAATAAGTTTTTAACAAATAATTATGAAAATAATAATTTAGATAGCGGCAAAATTATTGAAGATGATTATGACAATTTAGAAGATGCTTATGACAATAGTGAATCGTATGGTGAAGAAGATGACGATGGTGATACTTTATTATTAGACATACTTAAATCAATATTCAAAAGAAAGAAGAAAAACGGTGAACCTGACCAAAAAAATAAAGAAAAGAAAAATATTTGAAAAGATTGACTTACCTATGTTTATTTAGTTCTTTTATTAGGTGCTCTTTTTACAATCATCGGCGTTATGATTTCAAAATTTTTATTATAAAATATATTATGTATTAGTAATACATTATTATTTTTTAGGTTAGGTATGAAATATGACAAAATTAGTAAATATTAAAGAAATGTTAAAAAATGCATATAAAAATAAATATGCAATTCCGCATATAAATATAAATAATTTAGCATGAACTAAAACTGCATTGCTAGCTGCAGAAGAATTTAAATCACCAATAATAATTAGCGCTTCATATGGTGCAACTAAGTATTTTGGGGGATATAATGTAGTTTATTCAGTAGTAAACAGTATGGTTAGTGATTTAAATATTACTGTTCCGGTTGCTTTACATTTTGATCATGGAAGTTATGAACAATGTGTTAAGGCACTAGAAGCAGGGTTTAGTTCAGTTATGTATGATGGTAGTCATGAATTATTTAAAGTTAATTATGAAAATACTAAAGAATTAGTTAGTTTGTGTAAAAAATATAATGCAAGTTTAGAAGCTGAAATTGGTCAAATTGGTGGTGAAGAAGATGGAATTATATCTTCAGGAGTTATTGTTTCTGATACTAATGAAGCAATAAAAATGAAAGAATTGGGAGTTGATGCCTTAGCGGTAGGAATTGGAAATATACATGGACAATATCCTTCAACATGAAAAAGCTTAGATTTTGACACGTTAGAAAAAATTGATAAAGATTGTAAAATGCCACTTGTTTTACATGGTGGTAGTGGTATTCCTTCTGAACAAATAAAGAAAGCTATTAAAAATGGAATTGCAAAAGTTAATGTTAATACTGAATTACAACTTGTTAATGCAAAAGCAATCAAAGAATTTGTTCTGTTTGGCAAAATTGATCAAGACAAAAATTTTGATCCACGAAAAATTTCAAATGCTGGTATGGAAGCTGTACATAAATTATTAAAAGAAAAATTTACTGAGTTTGGTTCAATTAATCGTATAAAATAAATTAAAATGAATAAGATTAAATTAGTTTTAGCAGGTACTGCTAAATTCTCAGCTGATATTTTTATATCTCTTATCAAAAATAGTGATTTTGAAATTAAAGCAATAATTTCACAACCTAATAAAGCATTGGATCGCTCTAAAAATGTTATTGAAACTGATGTTGCTAAATTAGCACAAAATAATAATATAAAATTGTTTCAACCTAATAAAATAAATGAAATATATAATGAATTAAAAAATATTGAATATGATTTTTTAATTACTGCTGCATTTGGGCAATATATACCAACCAATATTTTAAATTTAGCTAAAAAGGCATCTATAAATGTACATGGAAGTTTGCTTGAAAAATATCGAGGAGCAGCACCTATTCAACATGCATTATTAAATAATGAAAAGGAAACTGGTATTTCTTTAATTTATATGATTGAAAAAATGGATGCTGGTGATATTATTTTCTCGAAACAAATTAATATAGAAAAAGATGATACTGCAATAGAAATATACGATAAATTAGCAAAAATAACTAATGAAAACTTGCCAAATTGAATTAGGCTAATTTATTCTAATCAAATTTTGGCTAAAAAACAAAATGATGAAGTTGCAACTTTTGCACCAAAAATCAAAAATGAAGATGCAAAAATATTTTTAAGTGATACAAAAGAAAAAGCATTTTCAAAAATTAAAGCTTTTAATGATCAACCTGGTGCATTTATTATTTTTAATAATAAAAGATTAAAAATTTTTAGAGCATCATTTGATAAGTGTAAAACCCCGCTATTTCTAGATTTTTCAAATGGCAAATTGTATTTAATTGAATATCAATTTGAAGGCAAAAAAAGAGTGAAACATGAAATTTAATTTTGAATATTTTTTAAAAGAAGAAGAACAAAAAGATTATTTTATTTCTATTTTTGATTATTTAGAAAAGCATCCAACATATTTTCCAAGCAAAGAAAATATTTTTAATGCTTTTAAAAATTTTGATTATGATAATTTAAAAATTATAATAATTGGTCAAGATCCATATGCTACAAAAGGATATGCGGATGGATTATGTTTTTCAACAAAATCATTAGTCAGACCAAAATCTCTAACAAATATATTTAATGAAATAAATTATTCATATCCTAACGTAACATTTGAATCTAATAATTTATTATCATGAAAAAATCAAGGCATTTTATTGATTAATTCTATATTAACTGTAAATGAAAATGAACCATTATCACACAATAAAATTGAGTGACAAACTTTCACGCTTAATTTATTGCAAAAACTTAACTTGTTATATTCAAATATTATTTATTTAATTTTAGGCAATGAAAGTTTTAAATTCATTAAGAATATAAAATTAGAAAGACAAATAATTTATTGTTTATCTCACCCCTCACCGTTAAGTTATAAAAAGAGTTTTTATCATTCAAATATCTTTAAAAAAATTAATGAAAAATTATTAAGTTTAAACAAGAAGCCTATAGATTGGTCTACTTATTAAATTTCTTTTAATAATTTAAATAGTTTATATAAACCTGAATTTCTAAAATCTGGTGCAATGATTTTTGCATGTTTTTTAACTTCATCAGTAGCGTTACCCATAGCAATAAAAGTCCCGATTTCAGGTAATGAATTAATATCATTACCGGTATCTCCGATATGACATGCCTTTTTAGGATCAATATGTAATAAAGAAGCAACGTATTGGCCACCTTTACCTTTTGATGCATTTTTATTAGTTATTTCAATTGAATACCCAAATGATACTTTATGAAATTCTAAATTTGGTAATTCTTTTCTCAATTCAATTATTATATTATTGATTTTATCTTTCGAAGCTCCATAGCATAAAAATTTACATGGAGTTTTAATATTTGGTCTTTCTGCATATGGTAATTTTTTATGTCATTTAACTCATGGTCTTTCAAATTCACAATTTTGTTTATTACCGTAATAAATGATGCCACCTTCATTCATTGTATAAAAAAGATTGTGGTTTTGCATATATTCTATTAATTTAATTGTAGTTTTTTCATCTATTGGAGTGGTTTTAATAATTTTATTTTTATTGTCAACTATTAATGAACCATTCATGCAAATACAATAAGGTGCACCAATTTTATTTGCAACATTTAAAACAAATTCACTATTTGCTCTCCCTGTTGAAATAATTATTGGTTTTTTCTTTGAAATTTGTTGTAAGGCATATAAATTTTGTTCACTAATGCCTAAATTTTCAGTATTTTGTTCTTCAGGAATATCAATTGTAGTTCCATCTAAATCAATAAAAAATGCATTAAAATTTTTTTCCATATAAGAATCTTAAATGATTTTTATTATTCATTACAAAATAATAAAAATAACCTATGAATTTATCTCTAAATTAAATGGGTTATTAATTTTTATTTATATTTTTAATATTCAAAATGGATGGATATATTAAGAAATTTTCTTGTAATTTTTAAGCTCTTCTTTATGAAACGATTCTAATATTGTAAGTCTATTTTCAATAGAATCCAAACGCTTTGAAAATAATTCATTAAATTTAAGTTGTTGTTCGTTAAATTTTCTTTGTTCTGCAAATTGTTGAGTTACAAATTCATTAAATTTAATTTGTTGTTCATTAAACTTCTTTTGTTCCTTAAATTCATTAATTACAAATTCATTAAATTTAATTTGTTGTTCATTAAACTTCTTTTGCTCTTTAAATTCATTAATTACTAATTCTTGAAATTCACTTTGTTTCATAGTTCCACCTTTATTACCTCTAACAATTTTATTATCCTCATTTACGACAAAAAGATAATATTTTACTTTAGGATTATCTGCATCTTCATCTATATATGATTTTACATTATTGTATTTTTTTATATCCTTAATTAATAAATTTGAATCAAATTCGTTATTTAACTTAATTAAATGTTGTTTTGTTCTCATTTTTTCTCCTTACATTTTCATTTTAAAGGGTAAATGCTTAATAAGTTAAAAATTGGTAAAAATTTGTGAAAACTTTAGTAAAACTTTGGAAAATTTTGTGAATTGTAGAATTTAGTTAACCATATGAATATAAAAGTAAATGAAAAATTAAACTAAAATATGAAGTGCAAATCATTGAACTTCGACTGTTTATAATTATTTTGTTATTAGCATTAAAAATTTAATTAAAAAATGGTTTTGAATTATTGAATTCTTCAAATAAGAACAGTCTTAACATTGTTAGTTGATTAAATGTTAATTCTTTATTATTTAAATAAATATCTTTTGGATTTTTAAATAAAAATAAATTTAATTTATAGGGTTGAAATTTTTCTTTTTTAAAACAATATTTTCTAATTTGGTCATAAGTATATTTTTTATCTATTTTAGGATTTTTACTTTTAAGTTCAATATTAATATTTTTATTCAAATTTTCTAAAAAGATTTTATTGTTTTCTAAATTGATGTCAATTTCATCATTAAAAAAGGTAGTTTTATCATTGCTTCTTGATGCATGTTTTCACATTAAAATATGTAGTTTTACACCTATAAATTTTTCAGGAATCATTATAGGTAAAAATAAGGGAATTATCAAACACACAAAAAAAGAAATATATTTAAAAATTTCATTTATATATGTTAATTTTTTATTAAAAAAGATATAGAGAACAAATGAATAACAAAAAATATAAATGGGCGCTAATAATAATGTATATAAACCAGCATTTTTAAAAAATGTCTTTTTTAAAAATCCTTTATTTATTGTTAAATTATTTTCATTTAAATATTTTGTAGCATTTAAAATTAAAAATATAAATTTATCATAAATAAATTTTTTAAATATAAAAACTCACCCTATAGTAAATGCAATAATTAAGCAAAAAATAATATATAACATTGTTGATTTAATCATATTTATTTCCTTATAAAATTAATAATTAAATATCTTAAATAACTTATTTGTTCTCTATCTAAATATTCATTATCAATTTTTAATGTTAATGGTTCAGAACATAATGTTGAATCAATATAGGCAATTTTATCATCATAATTTTCAATTTTATTTAATCTTTCTTTAATTTTAGAATATGAAGGTAAATAAATCATAGAATGTGCATTAAAAGGGTTTATAAGATAATAAATATTCATATTATCAATAACAATATAATTATGTACTATCATTTTTTTAGAATCACTAATTTTAATTTCTGAAAAGTCTAAAAAATAATTTTCATATTTTGTATTGTTAAAACTTTTACTATATAAATTTAATTTTCTTACTATTCTTCTTATATCCACTCACATTAGCGTATTTATAAGTAAATGAAAAGATAAAAGCGGATCCTAAAGTGATACTTGGAGTTATATCTTTTAAAGTAAATTTTTCAATTTTGACTTCGTAAAATATGGGTATTGAAATGAATATTAATAATAAGAAAAACAATATTGTTATTATTATTGCTTCAATTTTTCATCTTTTAATTTTTTTATTTATTTTAATATTAACTTTATATTTTGTACTAATAAAATAATTTAAATTTTTATTATAAAAATTAATTATTCTTCCTTCAATGTTATATAAAATTATTAATATTAAAACTATACCTATAGGAAAAAAAGAAAATAATAAATAAATCATTACTTTATATTTTATATCATTTTACTTTTGCTTGATAATCTATAAGAATAAATTTCGTAAATCTTAATAAATTTAAATTAAAAATATGAAGCACAAATCATTACACTTCATATTTTTTAATTTTATAGTTCGTTTTAATTTAATAAATGTGTTCAGTGATATTTAAACTATCAACAACAATAAAGTTATCACCTTTTTTGATATTAAATCTTTCTAAAGCAATTCTTCCATTATCATGATTTTCTTTAATCATTAATCTAATTTTTTCAGAATGTTGTTCACAGAAGATTCCCGAAGTTATGCCATATTTATTAACTAATTTATCATCACTAACAATTCCTGCTATAAAAGCATTAGGTCTATATGTTGATATTTCTTTAAGTAGTTCTCCAGTGTGTGATAATATAACGGCAAATTTAAATTTTCCATCTTTTAGTTTTTTGGCAACTTCATAAGCTATTTTGCTTCTTGAAGATGCATTTTTTGCAATAGTTTTTAATTGCTCATTATAAAATAGTTCATTATAATATTCAGATTCAGCTCTTTGCGCTATTTTAGCCATAGTTTTAACTGCTTCTACCGGATATTGTCCAGAAGCTGATTCGCCAGAAAGCATTGTTGCATCAGCACCTAATTCAACAGCGTAATAAACATCCGTAACTTCAGCTCTAGTTGGTAAAGGACTTTTTTCCATTGAATCAAGCATTTGGGTTGCGACTATAACTTGTTTTCCTGCTAAACGGCATTTTCTGATTATTTTCTTTTCATAATAAGGAACGTCATAATAAGGTATTTCAAGTCCTAAATCACCACGTGCAACCATGATTGAATCTGAAGCTTCAATTATTTCATCAATATTATCTATACCTTTTTTAGATTCAATTTTTGAACATATTTGAATATTTTCCTTACCTAATTTTTTAAGTAAATTTCTTATCTCATTAACATTTTCAGCGGAATTAACAAATGAAGCAGCAATAATATCAATTCCATATTTTGCTCCTCATTCAATGTCATTAATATCTTTTTCACTCATAAAAGGTAATGAAAAATCAATTCCCGGAATGTTAACCCTTTTATTAGTTTTTAATAAATGCGAATTTAAAGATTTAACAACTATTTTATTTTTTGTTACTTCCTTAACTTCAGTTACTAATTTTCCATCATCTAATAAAACTTTTACCCCAGGATATACATCTTTATCCATTTCATATGAAACAGTTATATTATTTTCATCACCAATTAAGTTTTTATGTGATTTAGCATCTGTATAAATATTGATATATGCATCTTTTTCAATCATACATGCATCATTTTGCATTTTACCAATTCTAATTTCAGGACCTTTTGTATCAAGCATTAAAGACATAGGAATATCTAATTCTTTTGATACTTGTCTAGCTAAATCATAAACTTGTTTATGGCTTTCTTCAGTTCCATGTGAAAAATTAACACGGCAACAAGAAACACCAGCTTTTATTAAATTAGTTAATATTTCATGGTCATTTGAAGAAGGACCAATTGTAGCCACAATTTTGGTTCTTTGTTCGTTAAATTTCATTATTTTCTCCATATTTTAATAAGCTTTTTATTTTAAATTTTTAATTAATCTTTAATATTATACTTTCTTATTTAAATAGTTTCTTATTAAAAATAAGTTAAAAAACTATTGATTTATAATGTTGATTTAAGTTAAAACAAATTTTTGAATTTTAATTTTTGTTTTATTTAATTTTATTATCTTCATTTATTACACAAACTATACAAATAGATTCGTCATTTTTGTCTTTAGGTTGTAAGTAACATTTTACATCCTTATAAGAATCAAGCAATTTTAATGAATCTTCGAATTTTATTTCGTTTTGAAGTGTAATTTCTACTTCTTTTTCATTGTTTTTCATTTTTACTCCTTACATTTTCATTTTAGATAATAAAAGCTTAATAAGTTAAAAATTGATAAAAATTTGTGAAAACTCATGCCTTAATTTATCAAAAATGGTGAATTTATCTTAATTTTGAAGATTTACATATTATTTATTTATGCAATTAATGACATATTGTGTTATCATAAAAACTATGTGAAATTTGCAAAAAAGTTTTTAATTCAAAATTAAATGAATGATATATAAAAACTTTGCGAAATAAAGAAAAAATTTATAATCTTGGTTAAAATATGAGTTCAAATTTCTTTAATTATTTAATTACCTTTCTTTTTGTTAATTCAACAATTGTAGTTTGGTATTTTCTTATTAAATTTTTAACAAAAAATAAATATAAGTATGTTCAATTGAAGGTATCAGCAAAACCATATTTTATAGGTAAAAAAATTAATGTAAAAGACTATTTTTTTAGTGATGTTATTAAGAAAATATTTATTTTAATTTTGATTGCTTTATTTACTGAAATTGTTTTTACTTCATTTAATATTTATTTTCTTAATAAATATTTATTACAAGGAATGAATAAAAATGACAAAATTGATATTACTTTTACATTTATATTCTCTGAACTTACTATTTCAATATATTTATTAAGTTCACTAATTGTTTATTTTGTTTATTTAGCAAAAATAGTTAATTGAAGAAAAATTAACTCTAAAAATAAATGAAAAAATTTTGAAGATTATTTTTCTATTTCATATCAATCTGAATTGATAAATTTTTTTACTAAACAAATTGATATTGAATCACAATTTAAAAAAACAGAAGAAAAAATTAGATTAAGTAATTTTGATTTGCTAAATATTGTAAGAAAGAAAAATAAAATTAATATTAATGAAATTTATGATTGATGTATTTTGGACTATGATAATACTTATATAGATAAAAAACAATACACAATTGAAGATTTTGCAACATTTTTTAATGCATATAAATTTAATATTATGTTTAAAAATTAAATTATTTTTTAGTTAATTTGATTTAAAAATTTTTGTATATCTATGTTTTAGACAATTAATTTTATATAAGATAAAATTATTTATTTTTAAATTAATTAATAATGAAAATTGAATAATATTTATTTTATGGTTAAGTTTCAAAAACCATATTATCTATAAATAAAGCAAATTATTATAAAATTTAAGTATAAAAAAAAGAGCAAAGGAAAATATGGAACTTAAAGATAAAACATCAATATATTTTCATAAAACTCAAGAAATTGCTAAGAAATACCGTAAGAATGAAATAATAACTTTGCCTAATAAATTATTAATTGATAATTTTGGTTAAAATATGAATTCTAGTTTTTTTAATTATTTAATAAGTTTTCTTGTTATTAACTTAATAATAATTTGCGCATACATTGTTATTGATTTTTTAACTAAAAATAAGTATAAATATATACAGTTAAAAGTATCAGCAAGATCATATTTTATAAATAAAGAAATAAGTATAAATGATTATTTTTTTATTAACACTATTAAGAAAATAGTTTTTCTTATTTTAATTTACTTATTTATTCTGATAATTTGCTTTACTTTTAATTTTTATTTTCTTAATAAATATTTATTTCAAAATATTACTAAAAAAGAAAAAATTGAAATCATATTAGAAGTGGTATTTTCAGATATATTTGTTTCGGCATATTTATTAACTTGTATCATTACTCGCTTTGTTTATTTAGGAAAAATAATTGGTTGAAGAAAAATTAATTCTAAAAATAAAAATAAGTGAAAAAGGTTTGAAGATTATTTATCAATTTCATATTTAAATGATGTAATAATTTTTCTTACAAAAGAAGTTAATATTGAATCTGAATTTAGGAAAACACATATAAAAATTAGATTAAGTAATTTTGATTTATTAAATATTATAAGAAAAAATAAACCTATTGTCAATATCAATGAAATTTATAATTGATGTATTTTAGATTATGACAATACTTATATAGATAGCAAAAAATATAAAATTGAAGATTTTGCAACATTTTTCAATGCATATAAATTCAATGCTATGTTCAATTGCAAATAATGCTATTATTAATCAACATACATATGATTAAAAGTGAAGCCTTATACTTTAATTTAATTGTAAAAATATGTACAAAAATATGATGAATTATAATATGTTAAAGAATGGATATTTTGAAGAAAAAATATTTGAAATATTTAAATTGAACATTAAATAATCGTTTATTTATGTAAGTTTTTATTTGTGCACAAAAATCATATTTTCTATAAATAAAGCAAATTATTATAAAATTTAAGTGTAAAAAAAGAGTAAAGGAGAATATGGAACTTAAAGATAAAACATCAATATATTTTCATAAAACTCAAGAAATTGCTAGGAAATACCGTAAGAATGAAATAATAACTTTGCAATTTTTTCAAAGACATAATAATGTAAAACTATGTGGTATTAATGAAGTTTTAGAATTGTTGAAAAATAATACTGATATTTCTAAATATACTATTAAATATTTACCTGAAGGAACAATAATTAATAATCGAGACGTAGTTTTAGAATTAGAAGGACCTTATTATGAATTTGGAATTTGGGAAGGAATGATTGATGGAATTTTAGCAAGGCAAACTTCAATTGCAACTAATGCATATAGAATCGTTGAAGCATCAAATGGTAAAAATATAATTAGTATGGCAGATAGAGCGGATCATTATATAAATCAATTAAATGATGCATATGCTTTAAAAGTTGGAGGAATTAAAAATCATTCAACATTAGTGTCTTCTAATTACGATTTATCTCATACTTATGGTTCAATGCCTCATGCATTAATTCAAATGTTTGAAGGTGATGTATTAAAAGCATGTGAAGCATATTGTAAAACTTTTCCAAATGAGCCATTATATGCTTTAGTAGATTTTCATAACGATGTAATATCGGATTCATTAGCATGCCTTAAAAAATTTAAGGAAAAACTTAAAGGTGTTAGAATTGATACATCAAAATCTATGATTGATAAAATGTTCAAAGAAGGAGAAGCTCAATTTGGGGTAACGCCTCTACAAGTCAAAAAGCTACGTGAAGCATTAGATAAAAATGGTGGTAAGCATGTTAAAATTACAGTCTCATCAGGTTTTGATGAAAATAGAATAAAAGAATTTGAAGATGAGCATACCCCAGTTGATTCATATGGAGTAGGCGAAGCATTGTTAAGAATTAAAATTCATTTTAGTGCAGATGCTACTAAAATAAACGGAAAGAAAATTGCTAAAGCCGGAAGAGAATATTTAAACAATCCAGATTTAATTATTTATGAAAGGAATAAAAATGAAAACTAAATCAACATATAAAAAACCAGTGTACATTGTTTCATTAGTGTTATGAATTTTATTAACATTAAGTTCAGCTGCACTTTATTTAATGGTATTTGTAAAACAAATAGCAAGTCTGAAACAAATAGAAAATTTTGTGAATACTAAAAAAGTTTACTTAATTAATTCAGCTACTTGTTTAGGAATTGCTGCCATTGTCATGTTAGTATTTAATATTTTTGATAAATTAAGATTAGACGCGCATGATCAAATATACGATGTAATTAAAAGAAAGAAAATGGGAATAATTATTACAGGAGTTATATTTACAATTATTTTTTCAATCTATACTGTAATATTATTCTTAATAATTTTTCAATCTAAAAATCCACAAATTCAAAAACTACTAACCAAGGCAAAAATAACATTTAAACCAGAAGAAAAAATATATTGATTATATGCAGCTTATGGTTCGGCTATAGCATTAGGATTAATTTTATTAAGAACTATAATATGTTCAATTATTATCTTGCCAAGTAAAAAACTTTCTTTAGGCACTTCATCAAATACTATAGCACAAGAATCAACTAAAGATGAAAAAGAAACTAAGGAAGAAGATAAATCATCAACAGTTGAAATAGTTAAATCAACAAATCCAAACATGAATCAAAATGAAACGCTTGAAATTGATTTTAGTAAGTTTAATTTAAAAGTTATTGAAGACACCGATAATAAATTAGCGACTTCAAATACACCAATAACTAATGAAAAAATTCAAGAACTTCAAAATCTATTCAATGAAGTTACAGCATTTGAAGAAAAAATTGATCATAAAAAATACAGTTCAATTGTTAAATATGTTCAAGATTCATTAGAAACATTTACTGTTAAAGTTAATGAAAACTTAACACAAGAATCTGTTATTACTAAAATTAATAATTTAACAATTAATTTTAAACGTGCTAGATTATTGCTACTTTTACTAGATTGTCGTGAATATGCTATTGAAATTAGTTCTACTCCTCAACTTAAGTTAATTGGCAATAATTTATTGAATTTTGTAACTAAGAAAATTAATGAATTCAATGATCTAAATTCATTACGTAAAACTAAAACTTTAATTAATGAAATTCTTACAGAATATTTAATTGCTAAATTAAGCCAATATATTTCAGAAGTTGAAATTGAAATAAGAAGAAATCCAAATCAAGAAGCACTAATTAAAGAAGCTTTAGATATCATAAAAGCATCAAAAGCTGCTATGAACAAGAAAAATATTAATGCAATTAAACAAGCAATTACTCATCTAGAAAAAATTAAAGAAGCTTTTTCCAAAATAGGTTATGGTAATCTTTATCAATAAAACTATGATATTGATATTAGAAAATAGAATAATAAAAAATGAAATATACAAAATTTAAATCCTATTTATTGAATATATTAAGCATAGTCTTAATATTTTCATTTTTAATTGGTGGAATTATTTTAATTCTACTAGCCTCAAATACAATAAAAGCAAATATAAACAAAGCAGGTTCAATTAGTTGTTATGTATTTGGTTCTATATTTTTAGTTTTCTTTATTTTTATAATTAGCAAAATAATTTCAATTTTTACATCAGAAAATAATTACAAAAAAAACGCTATTGATCTAGACAAGATGTTTAAAGATTTTGAATTATCAAAAGAACAAACTAATAATGAAAAATTATTTGAAAATGCTCCTGCATTTGATAAAGAATCAAGAAACATTTATTACACTTATTTACAAAATTATGCTCGTAAATCTTTTAGACGTCCATCTTTAGAATTAAATAGTATTGATCTTAAACATTTGATTGAAAAATTTATTGTTGAAATTAAGCAAACATATGAAATATTTGATGTTTATTTAGCTATTGAATATACAAAAGCTATTAACAAAAAATTTATTTTACGTGGTGAATACAAGCATTACAAGTTATATTTTGATGGAATAAGAAAAATATTGCATCAACTGAATATGATAGTCCGCAAAATGTTAAATTTTTCATAGAGAATTACTATTAATTAGTAATTTTTTATTTATATTTTTTAACTTAAATTTATTTAATTTTCATAGTTTTATCTTTTTATTTAAATGTATAATTATGAATGTGTTTATGCACATTAAAAAATATCGATATTTTATATAAACAAATAAGGAGTGCTTTAATGCCTATGAATTTAAAAGGTCGTAGTTTAGACTCAGCTCTAAATTTTACAACCGATCAAATTAATTATTTAATTGACTTAGCAATTGATTTAAAAAAATCAAAATTGCAAGGTTTACATGTTAACAATCGTCCATTAGTTGGAAAAAATATTGCTATCATGTTCCAAAAAGATTCAACAAGAACTCGTTGTGCTTTTGAAGTAGCAGCAGCAGATTTAGGTGCATCATGTACCTACATCGGGCCAGCAGGATCAAACTTTGGTAAAAAAGAATCAATCGAAGATACTGCTAAAGTTCTAGGACAATTTTATGATGGAATTGAATTCCGTGGATTCAAACAATCTGATGTTGATGCATTAGTTAAATATTCAGGAGTTTCAGTTTGAAATGGTTTAACTGATGCTGAACACCCAACTCAAATGTTAGCTGACTATATGACTATTAAAGAACAAAAGGGTGACTTAAAAGGTAAAAAAATCGTTTTTGCCGGAGATATCAAAAACAACGTTGCTCGTTCAATTATGATTGGTGCAGCATTTACTGGAATGCATGTTGTATTATGCGGACCTAAAGATCAACATGAAATAGTTAAAAATGGCCCAGACCACAAAGCAGTTTACAAAGCTTGTCAAGAATTATTTAAAGTTAATGGTGGATCTGTTACATTTTCAGATAACAAATTAGAAGCTGCTAAAAATGCAGATGTAATTTATACTGACGTGTGAGTATCATTAGGTGAAGATTTTTCACTATTTGAACCTCGTATCAAAGAATTAGGAAGTTTCCAAGTTGATATGAAAATGATTAAAGCAGCTAAAGAAGATGTAATTTTCTTACACTGCTTACCAGCATTTCATGATGACCACACTTTATTCTCATCAGAAATCAAAGAAAAATTTGGTGCTAAATATCCAGTTGTATCTACAGGTGCAATGGAAGTTACTGATGAAGTATTTTTATCAAAATACAACAAATCTATTGAACAAGCTGGAAATAGAATGCATTCTATAAAAGCAGTTATTCTAGCTACATTAGGATATTAATATGAGTAGAATTGTTATAGCCTTAGGTGGAAATGCTTTAGGTAACAACCCAGAAGAACAAAAAGAACTTGTTAAACTACCTGCTAAAAAAATTGCAGAATTAGTTAAAGAAGGACACGAAGTTATTATCGGTCATGGTAATGGTCCTCAAGTTGGAATGATTTTTAATGGAATGTCAAAAGCACATGAAGTTAATGAAAAATCACCTTTAATTCCTTTACCAGAAGCTGGTGCAATGAGTCAAGGATATATTGGTCTTCATATGGTAAATGCAATTACAAATGCATTTAACGAAGCTAAAATAGACAAAGAAGTTATGTATATCTTAACTCAAACAATAGTTGATGAAAATGATAAAGCTTTCAAGAATCCTACAAAACCTATTGGTCCTTTTTATGCAACAAAAGAAGAAGCTGAAATGATGAATCCAAACAGCGTTATCGTTGAAGATGCAGGACGTGGATATAGAAAAGTTGTAGCTTCTCCTATTCCACAAACTTTTGTTGGAATCAATCAAATTAAAAAAGCAGTTGAATCAGGTGCAATCATTGTTGTTGGTGGTGGAGGAGGAATTCCTTCAGTTAAAGACAAAAAAGGAATGATTTGCCCGGTTGATGGAGTTATTGATAAAGACTTTGCTTTATCAAAAATTGCTTCACTAGTTAAAGCTGATTATTTTGTTGTTTTAACAGCAGTTGATAATGTTATGGTAAATTACAAACAACCTAACCAAAAAGCTTTAAAACATGCAACAAAAGCTGAACTTGAAAAATACATTGAAGAAAATCAATTTGCTCCAGGAAGCATGCTTCCTAAAGTTAAAGCAGCAATTAAATTTGTTGAAGAAGGTGGAAAAGCATCATTTATTGGTGACCTTAAAGACCTTGAAGCAATTATTAATGAAAAAACAGGAACTAAAGTTACTTTAAAATAGTTAATTTAATTAATTCAAAATATATAAAAAAATATGGACATTAATTGTTCATATTTTATTTTTGTTTAAATATTCAATGTTTTTTGATAAAAAAACTACTAAACGATTGCAATAATTACAAATGAATGTTAAATTTTAAACTGTGATTTACGTTTTTGCAAATAAATCTTATACTCTTTACTAATTAAAATTATCAAAGTAAAATCTATGTTTTGATCTTATACTTGATTTTATGAACATAATTATTATGGGCAAAAAAATTATTAGTCACACTTTTTTACATTAAAAATGCAATCTAAATAAATTATTATATAGAGTTGAATTTTATGTTTACATTGTTATTTATTTGATATTTTTAAATAAATGTTTTTGGATTTCCTTTATTTAAAATATGAATTTTTACATTTCCACCTAAATTTTCTTGAATTAATTGAGTCATTTCATTTGAAGCATTTTGAATTACATCAAAAAATTTATCATCAATAGATTCAATGAATAAAATTGCATTTGTAGTATTATTTTTCAATAATGTTCTAGTTGATTCTCTTCAATTTAAACATCTACAAATTGCGCCATCATCATCTTTATAAATTATTTCTTCAGGATATGGAGGCTCAGAAATATTAGAACCATAAGTTATGAATTGTTCACAACCATCAGCTTTTGTTAGTAACATATTTCCTTTAATTTTAAATATGTCTTCACCACCACAAGGAACTCCATATTTTAATGATATATAGTTATAAATATCAACTAATGGATTTATAGAATTTAATTTGTTGCCATTGCTAATTCTTTTTAATAGTGATTCTATAGAACTTCGTGCACCTTTTTTGGTTTTAAATTTACTGAACGCTTCTCTTCAATATTTAATTATTTCATTGTCGATTCATATTTGAGAATCAATATATTTTTCTGCAATAACACTCGCTTTATTTAATAATTTTTCACTCTCAATTTTTACATTATTATCAATATTTTTTGCGATAATGACTGCAATATTTGCATTGGGGAAAATTTCAAAAAAATCTTTAGTTATTTCAAATTTCTTCATAATATCAAATTTTATATTAAAAATTTATATATTTTTATACTAAACATTATTTTATTAAATTTGAATATATATTTTTAATTCTCTATAATTAAGTAGTAAATAGAAATAGGCGTTTTTAAGGATAATATATGAAGCAAATTTTTACACTTGATAGTAATAAAATTAAAAAAATCGATATTAAAAAAATTTATGATTCAAAATATAAAAGATTGGCAAATAATTTATTAGACATTAAAAGTAAGGGTGATTATGCAACATTTTTTAAACTTTCAAATATTAATTGTGATCTTAAAAAAATAATTGGAATTAAAAACTTACGTGATTTATTTAATTCTAATAATTTTAAAATACAATTAAAAAACAGTATAGAAAAGCAAAATGTTTTGGAACTCGAAACGATTAAAACTATATCTGGATTTAAACTTTGAATGTCTAGCAATGATTTCCAAATTACTCCTAAAATGCAAGAAAATTTGTCTTCAGATCCATATAAATGATTAAATTTTTACAAAAAGAGAATTATTGACATAAACTCAAATTTCATTAAAACTTGAAAATCAAATGCTAAAAAACTAGAAGAAATATATTCAGAAACTAACTTATGACCTTTATATATAGGTACATATTTCTTAAAGTTTAGAAAAGATGATGTTTATTTATATGCTCCATTTATTTTAAAAGCCGTTAAAATAACAGTTGAAAATGACTCTATTTTTCTTGAAAGTCTTGACGACAATATTATAATCAATGAAAAATTAAAATATTTAATTGAACAACATAGTGAAATAAAATTACCTATTTTAGTTGATGGCGAGGAAATTTCTTTAACAAATGCTATTGATGATATTAATGGAATTGAAAAATCATTTTTAGCTAATCATGATGCATATGAGCAAGATTTATTTTTTAATCCATTCACAGAACTTAGCAAAAAAGATTTTGAAAATAATGCAACTATTGAACTTTCTGCTGGAACAGTTTTAGTACAAGCTAATCCTATTGGGTCAAAATTAAGAGAAATTATGTTAAATTTAATCGCCCAAGAAAAAATAGATAAGCTAATTAGTGTTGATGATTTGTTTAACTATAATAAAGAAGCATATGAAAAATCATTAGAAAAATCTAATATAGCCCGTGTTACTCCATCGGATTTTAGCCAAGAAAAGGCAATTATTGGAACACTTGAAAATTCATCAATTATTATAGGGCCTCCAGGAACTGGAAAGTCACAAACTATTGCTAATATATTAATTAATATTGCTAAGAATAATAAAAAAGCCTTATTTATATCACAAAAAAAAGTAGCATTGGATGTTGTACTTAAAAGACTTGGCGAATATCAAAACATGATGTTTCAATTTCTAGAATCACCTAAAGCAAGCAAGAGTGAAAAAGAATACTTTTATAAACCAATAATAGATTATTTTGAAAAAATAAACAATTCATTTAAATATAAAGATATTGATAAATATGACACAAGTTTCTTTCATAAAAATGAAATGGAATATTTGGATGCTAAATCAGAAATTGGTGAAATCTTTAATAAAGATTTAAAAGCATATCAAAACTTAAAATCACAAGGTAATCTAAATGAAAATGTTAAAAATTTTGAAAAGTTTTATCGTATTTTTAACAAATTCAGATCAAAAAATGACTTTCTAAAGATTTTTAAATATTATCGTAAAATATCAAAACATAAAATTGCTAAAAAATTACGTGCAAATAAAGATGATACATTTTTAAAAACATACTCAAAAGAATTTAATTATAATTATTGATTAACTAGAAAATTATATTGATTCCACCGTAAATGATTACCTGAATTTAAAATTAATGATTTAGTTCAATTATCAAACTTTATAAGACTAAATTCGTTCATTGAATTTGACAATCAAGAACATGAATATTCACGCTTTTTAGATTTTAAAAGTATAAATAATACTACTCCTGAACTTTTAGAAGCTATTTATAACAATGCTGCTTTAATTAGTAAGAAAAAATTAAATATCTACCGTGGCCAAAGTGAACAAAAGCTACAAAAATTAAATCGATTCTTCGGTCGTTTGGAAAGGAAAGTTACAAGCCCTTATCTTTTAACATTTTTGTTCAATGACATTATTAAACAAGTTTATAACATATTTGTTGGAACGCCTGAAATATTAGCTAACTTTGTTGATTTTGAAAAAGATCGCTTTGATTATGTTATCTTTGATGAAGCTTCGCAGATTTTTATCGAAAAAGCAATTCCTTTTATTTCAATAAGTAAAAAAGTTATTGTTGCTGGTGATAGCCAACAAATGCAACCAACTAATTGATTTGCAACTCGTGATGAAACTGAAGATGAATATTCTGAAGCTGAAATAACTTCATTGCTTGATTGAGCAATTCATAACCATTTGCCAAAATATGTTTTGGAAATGAATTATCGTTCAAATTCATCTGAATTAGTTTTATTTTCAAGCAAAGAATTTTATAATTCTGAATTAAAAGGATTAGACAATTTTTCTCAACGCAATAAAATAAGTATTGAAGTTGTTGATGTTAATGGAATATGAGAAGATAATCATAATGTTATTGAATGCGAAAAGATGATTGAAATATGTGAAAAAAATCTCAAGAAATATAATTCAATAATTTTATTAGCATTTAACCGTAAGCAACAAGATTATATTTATGAACAAATTGCTTTAAAATCTCCTAAGATATTTGAAGCATTGGAAGACAAAGTTATTTTAAGAAATATTGAAAATATTCAAGGTGATGAAGCAAATCTAGTTATTGCATCAATAAGTTATACCGCACAAACCTCATTACATGCAACTTATATTGGATCTAAAAAAGGTAGAAATGCTTTAAATGTTGCAATTACTCGTGCTAAAGATAAAATGATAATTATTAAAAGCATTAAAAATACTGAAATCGATCCTAAAAATGATAATTTATTAACATTTAAAAAATGACTTGCATATATTCAATTAAGTGCTGATAAGCAAAAAGTTTATACTAAAATTGCATTATCAGAAGAAAATAAGTTAAAAAAATCACAATTTATTTTTGAAATAAATTCATGACTTTCACAACAAACATTTGCTAACGAGATAAAAATAAAATTAGATTATTGCATCGGTTCATATAGTATCGATATGGCAATATTAGACAATAAAAACAATTTTATTGTTGGACTTAACCTTGATTCAGTGGCTGACGAAATTAATATGGATGAATTTATTGATAATAAAATCAAAACTGATTTCATGGCTGTTAAAGGTTATCCAATATATCGAGTATCAAATTTTAGATTTAATGAAAACAAACCGGCAATGTTTAGAATAATTAATACATTAATTAATAAATAGTTTAACTATTTATTTTTTATTTTTGCGAGTCTACATAACTTTTGAAATATGGTAAAAAGTTTTCATATTCAGAATCAATTAATTTATTAATTGGAATAAAGACAAGTGATGTACCATTAATACAATATCTAAGTCCACCTTTATTTTTTGGCCCATCATTAAATACATGACCTAAATGTGAGTTTTGAATATTTGAAGTTGTTTCAATGCGATTAAGATTGTGTGAATAATCATTAGTATAGTTAATACAATCAGTTGTTATTCCTTTTGTGAATGAAGGTCAACCACAACCTGAATTATATTTGTCTTCAGATGAAAATAATACTTCTTTGCTTATTTTATCAACATATAAGCCAACATCATTTTTTAAATATATTTCAGAAGAATATGGTTTCTCTGTGTATTTATCTATCATTACTTTATATGACAAATCATCTAAATTTAAATGACTTTTTATATTATCTAAATTTATTTTTTTAAATTTTGATAACGAGTTATTTAAAATATCTAAATCTATATGGCAATATCCTCAAGGATTTTTTTCTAAATAGTTTTGATGATATTCCTCTGCCTTTATAAAATGTTCCAATTTTTTTACAACAACAGCTACTTTTTTGTTTGAGTTCAATTTTTCAAATATTTTCAAAGTTAATTCTGCACATTTTCTACTATATTCATCAATATAAAAAATAGATGTGCGATATTGTCTTCCAATATCATTACCTTGTTTATCTATTGAGTATGGATCGATTATCAGTAAAAATCTTTCAAGTATTTCTGCTAAATTGATTATATTTTCATCATAAATTATTTCAACAGTTTCAGCATGATCTGTTGTTTTTAAAATCTTATAATTTGTTGTTTCTGTAAGTCCATTTGCATATCCAACTTTTGTTTCTACAATCCCTTTTATTTTTGAAAAATATGCTTGTATACCTCAAAAGCATCCGCCTGCTAAATATATTTTATTCATTATTAACTATAATTCCTTTCACAATTTCGGCTTATATATTATATATTTAGTGTTAGACAATATACAAAAAAAGAAACCTTAAATCAATAAGATTTCCCTTTTGTTTAATTAATTAAGCACTAAATACATCATTACCAAATTCAGCATTAGGAAATGTATTTTCTTTTGTAAGGCCTTTATTTGACAATGAAGAACGCGCAAATGCTCTATTGCCGACTTTATCGACCTTACTTCCATTTTTAATTAGTTGAACATTTTTAATTCCATAAAATGCTTCTTCTTCAATTGTTACAGTTCTAGTATTGAAGTCGATTTCAGCATTTTCCTTAAAACTTGCATTTTTGAAAGCATGTTTATTAATTTTAGTTCAAGTTTGGAATTTTAATGAATCTAAATCACTAAAATTAACATTTTCAAAAGCACTTTTTCCTATTCTATGAAGGTCATCTGTCATAGTTAATGTTCTCAATCCTGAGTCCTTAAATGCTTCATCTTCTATAGTTTGAACTTTATTAAAATCAATTTCTTTAAGTGATCTTGAATTTTTGAATGCTCCTTTTTGAATATTTTTCAATAAGTTACCTAATGTAACTTTTGAAAGATTTCTATTATTTGAGAAAGCTTCTTGTTCAAGTCTTTCTAATGAAGTTAAATCAATTTCACTTAATGATGTGTTGTTGTAAAATGCTCTAGTTTTTATTTTTTGAACATTTTCTAAATTAATTTTTGTTAAATTTGAGCATGCTGTAAAGGCGTTATTTCCAATAGTTTTTACATTTGAAGATAATGTAACTTCTTCTAGATTAGTACATTTTCCAAATACTTCTTCAGGCAATTCTTCTTGTTCAAGAGAAGATAAGTTAACTTTTTTAATAGAACTTGCATTTAGAAATGATCTAACACCTAAAGTTTTAACGTTTGATAAATCAATGTTAGTTAATTTGCTACATAGATAGAAAGCAAAATCATTAATTTTTTCTATCTTAGATAAATTTATTTCTTCTAATTGTTGGCATTTAGAAAAAGCGTTTTGAGGAATTTCTTTAAGATTTGATTTTTCAAGATCAATAATTTCTTCAATAGATGATTCTTTAAATGCTTCACTACCTAACTTTTTAATATTTTTTAGATTTAATTTTTTAACAAATAAGCCTTGGCATCCATTGTTTTGTATTTCTTCAAGATTATCAGTATCAAAAGTATCCATTTTGTTGTTTTTTGCTACATTTGATAATGAATATTCACCAATAATTATTAAGTTTTTACTATTTTTAATTTTTAGATTAAATGCATTTATGAAAGCATTTTTATCAAGAGTTTGAATGTTATTAAAATCTAATTCTTTGATATTTCCACAATTTGCAAAACATGATTCTGGTATATTTGTGATTTGATCATTAAATTTATTATTTAATTCTAGTTTTTCACAATTTTCAAAAGCGTTTCTACCTAATTTTGTTACATTTTCTAGTTTAAATGTTTTTAGATTTTTATCATTTGTAAATGCATATTCGCCAATTTCAACTTCTTTTTCAAATTCGCCAATAGTTTCTAATTTTGTACATTCAAGGAATGCATTTTTTCTTATTGTTGTTGCATTCTTAAGGTTTATATTTGTTAATTCTGCACATTTTTCAAACGATGAAATTCCAAATTTTTCAACAGATTCAAGATTTATTTCTTTTAATACACCACAATTGTAAAATGCTTCATCACCTATTTCTTTTAATTCAGGATTTGATAAATTAACAGATTCAAGTTTTGAGCATTCATAAAATGCTTCATTACCTATTTTAGATATATTTCCATTGATTGTTTGTTTTAAATCATTACAGTGTCTAAATGCACCATTGTTAATTTCTTCAACATTAGCTAAATCTAATACTCCTGAAAGCTTAGAATTTTCAAAAGCATTAGCACCAATTTTTGTAACTTTAGCTAAATCAATTTTAGTTATTGAAGAATTTAGAAATGCTTTGTCACCAATTTCAGTTACATTTTTAAGATTTAATGTTTTTCCATCATTAAAACAAGTTGTATTCATGAATGCTTCATCACTAATTTTGGTCATGGCCTCTGAAAAATCTAAATCCAATGAGGAATCACAAGAAACAAAGTTTTGTTTTCCTAAATCAGTAATGTTGTTTAGATTAATTTTCTTGAAACTAACATTTTTAAATGTTTTATTTCCTAATGAAGTAAATTTATTATCTAATAAAATTTGTTCAACATATATTGTTTTTGAACCAATTGATGAATTTCACATATTTTCATCTAATGAATCAATTGTTGATGTCAATTTTAAATTAACAAAACGATTGAATGTTTTATTGCGTCCATAGAAAAATAGTTCTTGTAAATCTGAACAATTTTGTAAACCTTTACCTATTTCTATAGTATCAATTTGTTCAACTTTTGAAAATGTTCCATCATCATCTGTTTCTTGATTATTAGATTTATAAATTTTTTCAATAGTATCAGCAAATTTTAAATGCTTAATTGTAGCTCTATGTAGCGCTTTTCTTTCAAGTTCTTTAATACCATTTTCTAATGTTAAAGTATTAACGTTAATATTTGCAAGCGACATAGCAGGAATTTTTTCGATATTTCCTTTAACTGTTAAGTTTGCAATCATAGAAAAACTTGATATAACTTTTCCTATATTTGATTTTTCTAATAATTTTCCAATTGTTAAAATGTTTGATATTGAAGTTTCAGAAAATGCATTATCTGCTATTTCATCAATGTTATCTGGGAAATTAATATCATCAAAAGCACAGTTTGCAAATGCTCTATTTTTTATTGATTTTAAAGTTGAATTATTAAATGTTACCTTTTTTAGCTGTGAAGCATTAAATGCATCTTCAGAAATAATTTCAGTATTTTTAAGATCAATTTCAGTTATCTTTGAATTTTCAAAAGCATTTTTTCCAATTTCTTTAATTGTAGAAGCTAGATCGATTTTTTGAATATTAACATCTTTAAAAGCATTATCGCTAATTTTAGAAATAGTTTCCAAGATTTTTACATGTTTAATTTCTTTGATTTGTTTTAGTTGATTATGTAAATCTATAACATCAAGTGCTTTTCCAATATTTAATTTTTTAATTGAAAAATCAGGATTAAATAATTCTTTTTTGATTACTTGTTTAATTGCATCGTTTAAAGTTAATTCTTTTAGATTTGCATTAGGTAATGTATTAGCTGAAATTTGTTCAACTTTATTAGTATCTAATGTTTTAATTTTGTCACATTCTTTTAATGCATTATATGAAAGTGAAGTAACACTATCTTCTAAAGTTAGGTTTTCTTGATTTCATTTGGCTTTTCAAGTAGCTTTAGTATGTTCTTCATTTCCATATTTAATTTTTATATTATCAGGTAAATCTTGTGTTCCAATAATATGCGATTTATCGGGAATATTGATTTCTTCAAGTGAAGTAATACCTTTAAATGCATCTTTACCGATTAAACCAGTTTGCTTAGTAATCGTTATTTTTTTAACATGTTTAAAATTACTGAATACATTATCACCTAATTCTTTAACATTAGGAGGTAAGATAATTTCATCAATTTCTGGTCGATTTGCATATCTTTTAACTAAATCTTTAGTTATTACACTATTTGAAGCTAAAATACGATTGAATTCAGCTTTTCAATTTTGATCTTGTAAATCTTTGATGCTTTTTGCACCTAAAACCACCGCTGTAGCTAATTGAATTGAGACAGTTGTTCCTAGTGCTGAAAAGATCATTTTTAATAGTTTTACTTTTTTGTTAATAGGTTTTTTTATTATATTTTTACTCATATTATTAAAACCTTATCTTTATTTTATTACATACATTTTTATTAAAACCATAACCAAAATAATTAAACTGATTATAGCCATAACTGATAATGCAGTAAACATTATTCAAGCTTTAGTTTGAAATTTTTTACTTATTGATGCATCATTTTGAGTTTTAATTTGCATATCTTCATAGATTGATCTAGCGGTTGAAACTTCAATTTTTTCAGTTCCGAATCCAGTCATTGATTTAATAAATGGCGATGATTTAATTTTTCCATCTTTTGATACTGTATAGTAAATATCTAATTTACCATCATTAATCATAGTTTTAATAATTTCAACTTGAAATCCTGGTAAGTCTCATTTAATATCTCCTATTACAACATCTTCAATATCCTTATCTTTACTACTTAACATAAATTTAATTTCTTTTGCTTTTTCATCTAAATCTAAAGCTGTTACTGCCATTGCCATTGTTGTATCTGATTTTCCTTTAGGCATAACAATAGGTAATAGAACTTTATTTGTTACCAAAGATTCAATAATAGTTTTGTTATTAACTTTTTCTTTACTTAATTTATCAACTAAACTAATTACTTTTTCATATGGTAAATATCCTTTATACATATCATCTTTATGAAAATATATTGCAGCAGAAGCTTTATAATCTTTTGCTGTATTAATAAATTCATTAAGTCCACTCAAGAATTCATTAAATTGTTTAGCAGGTGTTTTTACACCCATTTCGTTAATGAAAAATATAGGTAATTTGGTTGAAGGATTTATTCTTTCAGCCAAATAAAATTTTTTAACTGTTTCCATTTTATACTCCATTTTGTTTCGTTTATTTTTTTCTTATTATAAATTAGAAAGTCTTTTTTTTTTTTTTTTTGGTTGGGGCACGGAAAAACTTCCAATGTCAAACAAATTGACCCACCAACTTTTAAGTTTTTGATGGAGAATATTATTATGACTTTTAAAGAAAATATAATTTCAAGAAACGAAAGAATAGTTAGCACAATATTGCGTAATATTAATTTTACAAATAAAGCATTATCATTAATTGCACGTGTTAGTATTTCAACAATTAAAAGGTGAAAAAGAAAAATTTTGAATGAAAATGGAAAAATTGATATATCTCATAAAAATATGGGAAATCAAAATGCAAAAAAATATAATGATGAATTAATAATACAATTAGGTAAGACATATGAAAAAAATGCAAAAATTACAGGTGGAAATGTTGAAAATGAAAGTTGTTCATATTTAACATTAAGAATTTTTTATGAAAATTTAGATCTTATTATTGGCAAAAATGACATTAAAATTTCATATTCAAATTTAGTTAAGAGATTAAAAAAAGAAGGTTTTGCAAGTAAATATGCAACTAAAAAAGGGCGCAAAGAAGCTAGGAAAAGCAGAAAGAAAAAAGAAATAAAAGAACATATTTATTATGAAGGAAAATTAACCTTTTCACAACCAAAGAAAAAACAAAAATTTAGATTTAATTTTGCAAATAATTATAAATACGGAGATATAGTAGAGATAGATGGCTGCACTCATTATTATTTTAATAATGAAATTAAATCAACTTGTTTAATGGCTGTTGATGTTGGAACAAATAAAGTACTTGATTTATATTTTGAAGAAGGAACAGAAACATTAAATGGATATCAAACACTTTTAGAAAACATTTTTAATAAATATGGTTATCCAAGAAAAATATTTGCTGATAATAGGATGAATTTTTGACATGATGAAACTAGTAATGCAAAAACTTTTTTAGAAGTAAAAAATAGAGGAATTGAATTTTTAACTTCTTCAAATCCTACTTTTAAGTCTCACGTAGAAAGAAAATGAGATACTTTTCAAAAAAATATCCCATTCTTTTTTAAACTAAATAATATTGATAATGTTAAATTGGCTAATGAATCTAAAGATAAAATTATTGAAAAAATAAATTCATGTTGTTCTATTAAAGAAAAACAAAATGTTTTTATGCCTATAACAAATGAGCTTGATAAATTTTTCGATTTGACTATTAAAAGAACTATAAACAATGGTGCAGTTAAATATCAAAACAAATGATATATGCCAATTCATTCAGAAACCAATAAAAGAGTAAATATTGTTGATAATGGTGAATTTAATTTTGTTATAGGAACTGATATGAAATTATATTTTAGGTCTCATAGCAAAAGATATAAAGCAATAGAAGTTGAAGATAAAAGATATGAATTTATGATTAATTTTGCTTATAGAAAAAAGATTAATATGAATATTGAAGAAGCAAAAAAATTAGCTGAATTAATTACAAGCACATATTATGTGCATTCAATAATTGAGAAAAAAATATCTATATTAAAATCACTAGAAGATAAAGATCATTTTTTTAAAGATGAAATGTTGATTTTAAATGAAATATTTGAAGATTTAAAAAATGAACGTGAGTATTTATCAAAAATAATTAATTTTTAAAAAAATACATATTATAAATTGGTTTAATTATTGAGATTTATGACTTTTAATCTATACTTTTAAGTGGGTCAATTTGTTTGACGTTTCACACTTTTTTTTTTTTTTTTGGTTGGGGCACGGAAAAACGTTTTTTGTTTCTTGTTAAAAATTCAAATGGGGCAGATTTTAATATATTATGTTCCGAAAAAAGGTAAATGATTTTGTATAATAAATAAAAAATACAAAAAGTTGAATTTACTATACAAGGAATTTAAGTGGTTGCTGACATTAAATTTTTGTTTTATAATGGAATTAAGCAAAATATAAAGAAATGAAAGATTTTTATATTTTTAAGAATCGTAGCAGCTATTTTTTTAACCTTTTTATTAATTTTAACTACTACTGCTTCTATTTTAGTTATATTAAACAAAATATATACAGGATCAAGTGTTAAAAATGCAGAACATGGTTATATATTAATAATTTATAGTATTGTTGTTCCTATAATTTGAACAACTAATTTATTGAAATTAATTTTTTTAAATAAAATAATTAAAAACTTTAAAAAAAATTTTTTTAACTCACTTTTAGCTTTTAAAAATCTACTTAAAATTAAATTTTTAAATCCTAAGAAATGCGTTCAATATAATCCACTTAAAGAATTTATCACAGAAAAAATGTTTGAACAAAAATTAGCCTTACAAGGAAGTGCATCGATACTTCATAAATATAACTTTTTTTATCGTAAACCTAATGATTTAGATTTTATGTCAATTGATGCTTCAAATCAAAAAATTAATTTTGAATTTGAAGATTTTAAACTTGAGGATTGCAAGATTACTAAAGTATTAGATTCTAATATTTACTACAAAACAAATGTTGAAGATGTTCCAATTGAGGTTTTGAGACCTAAAGTCATAGTTAATAAATTTTTTGAAATCAAAAATAAAATTTTAGTACCGAATTATTATTGAATGATTGCAATGAAATGTGAACAATTATTTTTATTGCTTCATCTAAACGCCGAAGAAACAAAAATTCACAATACAATTTTTGATTTAGCTTATTTATTAAATTTGAAAAAGAAAATTGATATTGGCATTTTAGAAGAAGCATTTTTATGCAACAAAATTGATAATTATTTTGTTCAATATCACCTTAATAGAACTCAATATCATTTAGAAAATGAGGAGTTTAAATTAAAATTAAATGATTTTATTACAAATAAAATTCCTGAATTATTTATTGAAAATCAATTATCTGATTTAATTACTAAAACACAACAAATTATTAATTTTATTATTGAAAATCATAAAATTTTTAATTTATGTAACAAAACATATGAATTAACTTGCAATGAAAAAGTTAAAGAAGAATTAACTAATGATTATTTGACTAGTTCAACTTCTCGAAATAAATCCTTGGTTAATTTAAAGCTTGAATTTGCAAATGAAAATGAAAAACAAAACTTTGTTAAAAAAAATTCAAACAAAAAAACAAGATTATTTAAATTTATTGACAAATTTTGAATGTTTAAACCCTGTATATGATAAATATAATGAAATTGATATTAGATATCTTTTGGTAAATAAATTAATTGATAAATTATAAATATAAATTTATTATTTATCAATCATTTACAATGAACTTTTAGTATATCTATTTTTTTGTTATAATTATAAAAAAATGGTAAATTTAAAGGTGGTAGATGAATGATAAATACTGATTATATTCAACAATATAACGAAGAAACAAAGGATGTTTTTACAATAGAAAATTTTAAAAAATATGGAGAAATTTTATTAAAAGGAAAGAATTTAACGCAAGAAGAAATTAATTTTTTATTAAATTTTTCTAATAAAATTAATCAATTTAATAATGAAATTAATCGTAAATCAACTAAAAATACAATAAGAACAAAAAGTTCCCGAGAAAAATATTTTGAAAATGATAAATATTTTGAACTAAATAATGCAATTGCTTGAATGAAAAAATTTTTGCAAAATAAAAACAATGATAAAAAACAATCAGAATCATCATATTCATTGTATAGTTCATATGTTCAAAATGTCAATTTGAGTAATGAAGAAATTCAAGAATATTATGATAAAGAAAAATTTTTCAGTTTTATTGACGATTATGAATTTAAGGAAATTATTGAGAATGGTTATAAATATGTTTTAAATTCAATTTTCAAAAATTTAGAGGGTTATAAAAGTTTTGTTGAATGATGGAGTGAACATATTACAGAAAACATTATAAAAAACATATATATTCCCGAAGAACAAACGGGTATACCGCAAATTGATACTATTTTAAACATTGGAAAAGCTATAGTAGCAGCAGGAATAATATTTGATTTAATTCTTAAATATTTTTTGCAAGATTTTGAAAATATAAAAACTGAAATAACAGAATTAGGGTTTTTACAAAATAAAAAAGAAAATTTAGTATATATAAGAAATAGATATTATCGTATTTGATGGAATCTAAAAAATAAAACTTCTCGATGATTCTGAGGTTATTGGAGAGTTAGAAGAAATTCATATTGAATGTATGAAAAAATAAATGATTTATTTGCAACTGCTATAAAAAGATATTGAGATAATTTTTTAGCATGACAAAACCATTACTAACTAACTTTTTATTTATTGATTCGATTAAAAAATACAAAGCTAAAGCAAAAAAATCAATTGTTTTACGTTCAATTGCATTTTTCTTTTTAACAATTTTTACTATAATGACATCAATTTGAATACCAGTCGTCATAAATGCAAGAGAATTAATTGTTTCTAATGCAGAAGGGTTTTATGCTGCTATTTTTTGAAATATTATTCTTTCAATTTTATGAGTATCTAATTTGCTAAAATTAATTTTTATTTCAAGATTATCAAAAAATTTTAAGAGAAATATTTTCAAATCATTTTTAGCTTATAAACATTTACTTAGAATCAAATTTCAAAATCCGAAGAAATGTGTTGAGTATAATGAACTAAAAAAATTTATTGTAGAAAAAATGTTTGAGCAACAATTAGCCTTACAAGGAAGTGCATCAATACTTCATAAATATAACTTTTTTTATCGTAAACCTAATGATTTAGATTTTATGTCAGTTGATTCTTCAAATAAAAAAATTAATTTTGAATTTCACGAATTTAAATTAGAAAATTTTAAAATCACTAAAGTATTAGATTCTAATATTTACTACAAAACAAATGTTGAAGATGTTCCAATTGAGGTTTTGAGACCTAAAGTTGTAGTTAATAAATTTTTTGAAATCAAAAACAAAATTTTAGTACCAAATTATTATTGAATGGTCGCAATGAAATGTGAACAATTATTTTTATTATTGCACCTAAATGCCGAAGAAACAAAAATTTACAATACAATTTTTGATTTAGCTTATTTATTAAATTTGAAAAAGAAAATTGATTTTGTAGTTTTAGAAGAAGCATTTTTGTGTAATAAAATTGATAATTATTTTGTTCAATATCATCTTAATAGAACTCAATATTATTTAGAAAATAAAGAGTTTAAAGCAAAATTAAATGATTTTATTACAAATAAAATTCCTGAATTATTTATTGAAAATCAATTGTCTGATTTAATATCAAAAACACAACAAGTAATTAATTTTATTATTAAAAATCCTAAAATTATTAATTTATGCAATAAAACATATGAATTAACTTGCAATGAAAAAGCAAAAGAAGCATTAACTAATGATTATTTTAAAAGTTCAACTTCCCAAAATAAATCATTAATAAATTTAAAACTTGAATTTGCAAATCAAAATGAAAAACAAAATTTTGTTAAAAAAATTCAAACAAGAAAACAAGATTATTTAAATTTATTAACTAATTTTGAATGTTTAAACCCTGTATATGATAAATATAATGAAATTGATATTAGATATCTTTTGGTAAATAAATTAATTGATAGATTATAAACAAAAATAATAAAAACCACAAGACACGATACTTCTTGATATGGCTGCTATGTCTCCATCCTGACCAGATTACAAGGTTATTGTTCTTGTGGCTTTTTTATTATAACAAATTAATTATGTATCTTATTGTTTTTGTATTTAGCTCATCATTCATTAAAGTTATCGTTTATTAAACTTATATTATTAAATTTATATTCACTGAATGAAAAAATTTCTTTTTTATCTTTAACTAAATCAAATAAATATGGAATAACTTTATTTTTAATGGCCTTTTTAACAACTTCTTCTTTTGATTTTGGTCCGATTAAATCATTAATATATCAATAACCAAGTAATTTATCACCCGAAGTTTGGATTGAGATTAATTTTTCATTTACATTTCTTCTAAATTCATTTCAGAAAATATTTGGTTTTTTTGGACATAAATCAAAATCAATAAATTTTAATGTTCATTTACGTTTAAATGTAGCATCAATAGTTTTATCTGATTTGTCTTCACCATTTATTGTTGCTCAAATATAGAAGTTATAAGGTAATTTAATTTCTCAATCATCATTACCTAGATAATTAAATAATTTTTCAAATTTATTTAATTTAGGATTATTTATATCAATTTTTTCCTCATTAATAAAGTAATTTATCAAATCTTTATTTAAAGATGAATAATAATAACTATTTCCAAAATTATTTCGATCTAATAATTGGTAAAATTCTCCAAAAATATTTGAATAATCTGCTTTGTTTACGTCTTCAATAATCAATACATAATTTATATCAGGATTTTTATATGCTAGTGAAAGCATTTTTATAAAATCACCAGGTATAAATTGGAAAATCGTTTTTCCTTCTTCATTGATATATGATTTTGTTTTACCAATAAAGTTTGAATAATTAGTTCCTGAATAGAAATTTAAATATTTTCTGTGTAAAAATAGATCAATATTTTTGTTGTATTTTTGAATCAAATTGCTTAACATATATGTTTTACCAGTGCCAGGCGCTCCATATATTAATCATTGATTAGGTTCTTTAAGCATTAAACTTTCTTCTGCTTCAAATTTAAAGAAATTAGCGAAAAGAATATATAGAGAATAAATAAATATTGGCCAAATATTTAACACTAAATTATCATTTTCATCTTTTTCAATCTTCGTACTTAAATTTCAATATTCAATAAAGTTAGTAAAAATTATTTCATCTAGTTTAGTAATATTAATTTCATTGTTATTAATTAATGTGTAAACATTAATTTTTTTAAAAAATATTTCATTAAATTTTTCATATAAATTGGATTTAAAGAATGCAAAATCAAAGTTTTCTAGTTTAATTGCTTTTTTGTTTGCAAATATTTTTTTAAAACTTAAAATTATCTTTTCTTTTCTTAGTTCATATGATTCTTTATTTTCAATATTTATATTATTAAATATTTCCATTAAAATATTTTTGGATTTAGAAAATATTGAATTTTTTGCGGAAATTGAATGAAGTGGTCTAATTTCATTATTTAAGAATAAAACATCATTAAAAATTAAATAATTGTAATTGTTTAGATCTGATAGTAATAAATATTGTAAACCAATTTTTTTGTAAACGAGAATGTGAAATTCTAGAACAATTTGTTTAATTAAAAATTCAATTGAATTATCATCCAAAATAATGTATTCATTTGATTTAGAATCGTTCATCCAAGAATATCTTTCTCATAGTGAAATTAAAAAATTAATATTATTAGTAGCATTTGGATATTTAAGATAATTAAAACTAAAAATATTTAGGTTAGTAGTTTTTAAAAACAATTTAAGTTGTTTTAATCCTTTAAGGGCCGTTTCTTTTTCAAGTATTACTTTTAAATCAATTAAATTTTCATAGTAATTTGTGTTTTTCTTAAGCAATTCAACTTGATCTATAAAATGTTTTAAATAACTTTTTGAATCAATTGAAATATCTTCAAAATTAACTTTTTGTTCATTTTCCTTAATTTCATTAAGGTTTTTTACAATATCATTTTTTTTGTTTATTTCATTTTCAACAAATTTTTGAATATTGTTTTCAATATCATTTTTATTTTCTTCTAGTTCATTTGATGATTTTACATTTTGACTTTCATTTTTATTAGTTTGATCAGGTAAATTAATAACAAATGGAATGATTTTTTCCTTGCTTTCAGTATATTTAGATTTATCAGTTAGTGAATGCAGCAATTTTTGACTTTCATTTGTTGATTTTTCTATTTCAACATTTTTATCTTCATTCTCTAAAGTTTTAACAATTTTTATATCTTTTTGTTTAGTTTGATCAGGTAAATTAATAACAAATGGAATAATATTCTCTTTTTTAGTGTTTTCTTCTTCTCTTTTTATATCATTAACTATTATTTTGTTTTCTTCAACAATTATCGGTTCATTTTGTTTAATCATTGAATCATAATTATTAAAATCTTTATTTAAAATAGAAAGATAATCAACATCATAATTATTTGTTTTCTCTTCTTTATCTTCCATTGAAAGTTCATCAATTTCTAACTCGTCAGGTGTTTTATAAGCACTGTTTTTCATTAATGTTTCAATTTCAATTTCTTCAGAAGTATTTAAAAGATTTTTTATTCTATTTTGTTCATTTTTGTTGTTTTGAATATCATTTAATAAAATATTTTCATTTTCTTTGGGAGTTTGATATTTATAAACAAATTCAAATTCTTTAGTTTCTTCATTTATATCGAATTTTTTATTTTTTTTATTATCTTGCATATTACCTCTTATTTTGTATATTAAAATGATATCATTAATTAAGTTAATATTTATAACTCTATTTTATTTATAAAATAGGAAGACTAAAACTATACTTTTTGGTATAATTTATTAATTATTAACATTGACCAAAAAACTAAGATAAGGATTAACTAACTATGCCTAACAAAAAAGATGAAAAAAATAAAAAAGAATTAAGCGAAATTGAAGAAAAAAAACTAGAAACAGAAATTGATGAATCTGATGATAGTAAATATTATGATTTTGATGATACTATAAAAAAAGTTTTCGAAGAACCTAAAAAAGAAGTTCAAGAAATTGACGAAGATGAAGAAGAAATACCTCAAGCAAAAGAGGGGTATAAAGTTCAAAGCCAAATTCTCGAAACTGAAACTAATGGACTTAAACCAACTGATTTAGCAAAAGTTATGAAATCATCATTCATAGAGTATGCTATGAGTGTCATTGTTTCACGTGCTTTACCTGATGCTCGTGATGGTTTTAAACCTGTACATCGTAGAATATTATATGCAATGAGTGAACTTGGAATGTTTTATAACACTGCACATAAAAAATCAGCAAGAATAGTTGGTGAAGTATTAGGTAAATATCACCCACATGGCGATTCTTCTGTTTATGAAGCTATGGTTAGAATGGCTCAAGATTTTTCATTACGTTATCCTTTAATTGATGGTCATGGTAACTTTGGTAGTATTGATGGTGATGAAGCTGCTGCTATGCGTTATACAGAAGCTAGAATGTCAAAAATTGCTGCTGCTATGGTAGATGGAATAAAGAAAGATACTGTTGATTTTATTGATAACTATGATGGATCCGAAAAAGAACCCACTGTTTTGCCTGCTAGATTTCCAAATTTACTAATATCAGGAACTAGTGGAATTGCTGTTGGGATGGCAACAAGTATTCCTCCTCACAATTTAGGTGAAGTTATTGATGCAGTTTGTGCATTAGCTAAAAATCCTGAAATTACAATTGATGAACTTATGAAAATAGTATTAGCTCCTGACTTTCCAACTGGTGGAATTATCTTTAATCGTTCAGGTCTAGAAGAAGCGTATAAAACAGGACGTGGTTCTGTTACTATGCGTTCAAAAGCTCACATTCAAGATTTTGCTAACGGTAAAAGTAGAATAATAATTACTGAAATTCCATATGAAGTTAAAAAAACTGAGATCATGGAAAAAATTGCTGAACATATCAAAAATAAAAGAATTGATGGAATAGCTGATTTTAAAGATGAATCAAATCGTGATGGAATAAGAATAACTATTGATATTAAAAAAACTTATGTACCTGAAGTTATTTTGAATCAATTATTCAAATTAACACGTTTACAAACTAATTTTAGTTTTAACATGATTGCTTTAGTTAACAATGAACCTAGACTTTTAAATTTAAAACAATGTTTAGAAGTTTATTTAAATCACCAAATTGAAGTTGTTACACGTAGACTTAAATTTGATTTAGAAAAAGATTTAGCAAGAGCACATATTCTTGAGGGTCTAAAAATATGTATTGAAAATATTGATCGTGTTATCGAAATTATTAAAGGTTCTAAATCTGATGTTGAAGCTCAAGGCAAACTGATGAAGGAATTTAATTTATCTGAACTTCAAGCAAAAGCTATTGTTGATATGCGTTTAGGTCGTTTAACAGGTCTTGCTATTGAAAAAATGAATGAAGAATTAGATCAAGTTCATGCAAGAATTATTGAATATCGTTCAATATTAGCTTCAAGAACCTTGTTAATTGATTTAATTGTTAAAGAACTAAATGAAATTAAAGAATTATATGGTGATGGTCGTCGTTCTGAAATTAATTGAGAAATGGGCGACATTGATAATGAAGATTTAATTCCTCAAAAAGATGTTGTTATTACAATTAGCTCAAATAGTTATGTAAAAAGAATTGATTTAGATGAATATCGCGAACAAAAACGTGGTGGAGTTGGGTCATCAACTATGAAAACTTATCAAGATGATGATATAAAAGATATTTTAATTGCTAATACTCACACTGATTTATTAATATTTACAAATTTAGCTAGAGTATATCGAGTTAGAGGATATGAAATTCCTGTTGGCACAAAACAATCTAAAGGAACTCCAATTATTAATATAATTCCAGCAATCGAAAAAGAAGAAAAAATAATTAAAATATTATCTATTAATGATTATTCAGAAGGAACTTATTTAGTTACCGTTTCTAAAAATGGGATTATTAAAAAAACAGCTATTGCTGAATATGAAAAAATTAACAAAAATGGTAAATATGCTCTTTCTTTAGACGAAGATGATGAATTAATCGATACTTTAATTGGCAAGGACAATGATGAAATTTTCATTGCTGGTTCTAATTCAAGAGTTAATAGATTTAATATTTCTGAAGTTCGTTCAATGGGAAGAACTGCACGGGGTGTTGGTGGAATTAAACTTGATAAGGGTGATGAAGTAGTTTCGGTTTCAAGTTCTCAAAACGGTAAATATATTTTTAGTATTGGTGCTAAAGGTTTTGGAAAAATGTCACTTGCTGAATCATACCGTAAAACAAAAAGAAATGCACGCGGTGTTTTGGCTTTAAATAGTGATAAAGCAGGAAAATTAGTATATGCTGCAACAGTACATGGAATTGAAGATTTAATCATTATGTCAAATGATGGAATTGCAATTAGATTTTCACTTAAAGATGTTTCAATTGTTGGAAGAAATTCAAAAGGTGTTAAACTCGTTAATTTAAAAGGCAGAAACGCTTCTATTGTCGGAGTTGCAAAAATATATGATGAATCTGAAATTCAACAAGATCGTGAATTAACTAAAGAAGAATATATTGAAGTTACTCGTGAAATGGAACTTGATATTAATTCATCAAATGATGATGAAAATCAAGAATAACATAAATTATCTTTTACAATATAGTAAAAGATTTTTTTGTTATATAACTAGAAGGAATTAAAATGCGAAAACTATATGATTTATTACATGCTCCAATGACTTTGCCAAAACCATTTGGTAAATTTCATCTTTTGGTATTATTAGTAATATTTTCTTTAACAATTATTTTTACAGTTATATTAATAAAATCAAAGCATAAAAATATTTGAGTTTTTTCAATTTTATTAATTGGCTGAATTTTGCTTGTAATTTTAGAAATTCTAAAGCAAATTTATACAGGTCTCCATTTAAAACCTGATAAAAAGAATTGATATTGAGATTATAATGCTTCTCATAATCTACCAGTTTTTTTATGTTCAATGCCTTTATATTTCATCCCACTTTATTTAATAATAAGAAATAAACAAGTTAAGCAAATTATTTTAAATTTTTTAACTATCTTTTCATTGTATGCAGGCGGTATTGTTTTATTAGCATATCCTAATTGAGTATTTGATAACATAATATTTCTAAATTTAAATACTACGATATTTCATGGCTATATGTTATTTATTGGTATGATTTTCATTTTTTCAGGAATTGTTAAATTTCACATCAAATCATTTTTATGAGCTTTTTTAATTTTTATATTTGTATGAATGCTTGTAGGTTTTGGAAATGAAATTATATACCAAGTAGGTCTAAAACATAAACTAAAAATAACTCCTAATTTATTTACGATTTCACACCGTCAAGAAACAAGATTTACTGATACTATTTTATCCCTAACTAAAGGAAAATTAAAATTATCAAGCAAAGCGATTTATTTTATTTATCCATTTGCAACATTTATATTCTCTGGAACATTTTTCTTAGTATTTGGTCTTATCGGATTTACAATTCAAAAAATATTAATTTTAAATAATTATTTATATAAAGAAAGACTTGCTAAAAAATCTTATATGAGACGAAAAAATGTCATAGCTAATTAATTGAATTTTTTCAGATAAAACTTAGTTATTATATGAATCAATAAATTATTGAGTTACTTCTTGATTTTTCATAAAATTTCTATGTTAGTTTGGCTATTACAACTTAAATTAACTTTTTTTCAATGCTAATATTTTTTTATTAATAAAAAAATATATTTACATTTTAATCGATTTAAGAAATATGATAAAAAATAAACCATAATATAATTATGATTTTTCTTTGCTTTATGTTTAATATTTAAAATTATTTATAATTCGTTTTCATGGAATTTTTTAAGAACTTTAATTTCTTTTAATATTGATTCATTAAATTTTTCTTGTTTATCAAATTTTTTAATAACATAATTTTTAAAATCTTGAAACTCAGTATCCATTTTATCAATTTTTATATTGATTTTGTCAATTGCCATTAAAACTGTTTGTTGAAATTCACTTTGCTTCATAGCTTTGTCTTTCTTATCTTTAATGATTTTACTATCCTCATTAAACATATAAATTACATATTTAATTTTTGGATTTTCTTCATCATGTAATAAATAAAATTTTATATCATTATAAGAATAGATATAGCGAGTTTTAATTATAAGCTATATTTTATTCTAATCTATAAATTTAGATTATTAAATATCTATAATTCATCTTTATGAAATGATTCTAATTTTGTAAGTCTTTTTTCTATAGAATCTATTCGATTAGAAAATGATTCATTGAAATTTTTTTGTTCTTCATTAAATTTTCTTTGTTCTTCATTGAATTTTTCTTGTTTATTAAAGTTTTTAATAACATAATTTTTAAAATCTTGAAACTCAGTATCCATTTTATCAATTTTTATATTGATTTTGTCAATTGCCATTAAAACTGTTTGTTGAAATTCACTTTGCTTCATAGCTTTGTCTTTCTTATCTTTAATGATTTTACTATCCTCATTAAACATATAAATTACATATTTAATTTTTGGATTTTCTTCATCATGCAATAAATAGAATTTTATATCATTATAATAATTATGAGATTTATTTAATGATGATCATGTTTTTAAGTCAATTTCACTTTCAAGATTAAGAATGATTTTTTTAAATTTCATTTAACCTCCTTTTTTGTATTTTTATTCATTTTATATCTACATTCTAATATAAAGAAATTAAGAAAAACTAAAATTGGTAAAAATTTGTGAAAACTAAGAGTGAGTTTTATCAAAATTTTCCAAATTAACAAAAAATGAATTTCAAATTTTAAATAATTGAATTGCGTTCTAGATGATAATTTTTAAACTTGCCTCAAGAAGAATTAGTTAATTAATTATTAAATTTATTAAAAAGATTAAACATATTATAAAATATAACAATTATGGTTAAATTTTATAACTTATTGAATGCAAAAATGACTGAGCCAAAAGCCTTTGGTTTATTTCATTTAATTGTTGTTTTGATAATACTATCATTTGTGATTTTATTTACTGTTTTAATGCTAAAAAGCAAAAATAAAAATAAATGAACATATTATATTTTGCTGATATCTTGAATTATATTAGTAATTATTGAATTATTTAAACAACTTTATGGAGGAATTAATCTTGATGGAAAAGGTGGATGGTATTGGAAATATGAAGCGCCGCATTTATTTCCTTTTGTGCTATGTTCAATGCCTTTATATTTTATTCCTCTTTATCTTTTTATTCCAAAACAAAAATTTAGAACAATTATTTTAGACTTTATAACTGTATATTGTTTATATGGAGGAGGATTTGTTCTGTTAGTATATCCTGGTGATGTATTTACTACATCAACTCTTTTAAATTATCATACATCGATATTCCATGGAATTATGTTATTCCTTGGGCTTTTATTCCTATTTACAGGAGTAACTAAATTTAGTGGTAAAACAGTTTTAAATGCTTTTATTATTTTTGTTATACTATGAGCTATTGCGGGTCTTGGCAATGAAATATTATGGCAAGTAAAAGAAGCTAAAAAACTTACTTGAATTCCTAACTTATTAAATATATCACATCGTCTTCGTAATTCATTTGCTGAAGTAGTTGCTTCATTAACTAAAGGAAAAGTTGTTATAACTCCAAAAGTTTTATACTTATGCTATCCTTTGTATACTTTTTTAGTTTCAAATATATTCTTTGTAATTTTTGGACTGATAGGTTATGGTATTAATAAAGGTGTTGTTAACAGTGATAAACTATATCAAAAATCACTTGTTAAAAAAGCTTCAAAACGTAGAGAGTTAGTTAACTATAATTATGTTGAATAAGCTTATCTAAATTGACTATAAAATTTAAATATAAATATGTTCTTATATGTTCTTATTTAATATAAAATTTAAATAAGAATTTTTTATTATAAGGAGCAAAATATATGAATAATGAAAATCCAAAACAACAATTAATAGATGAATATATCAAAAAAGTTAATAATACTCCTGATATTGAATTAAATCAAGACCAAAAAGAATTAATTAAGGAAATATTAACTAAAATTGATCCTAAATATATTCAAAATGCTTATCAAATGTTAAATCAAAGGGTTAAAATAGGATTTACATTTGATGAAGCACCTTCAACAAGCAAAACAAATATTGCATTATTAGTAAAAGATGAAAAACGTTCTTTTACTAATAATGTTATGAATGCATCTGATTTCGAAAATTCTTTGATAATTGGTGAAAATTATGATGCATTAAAAAATTTAATTCAAATTGAAAAAATAAGAGCAATGACTGGGGGGGGGCATAGCGATTTTGACATAATTTATATTGACCCTCCTTATAATACAGAATCTGCAAAAACTGATGGAAATGTATCAGCTAATAATAACGAAAACATTTCTGCTTCCAAATTTATTTATCGCGATAAATTTAGTCGAAATGGTTGACTAAATATGATGAAAGAAAGACTAATAATGGCTCGCCAACTTTTAAAAGAAGATGGTGTTATTTTTGTATCAATTGATGATAATGAGCAAGCATATCTTAAAGTTTTAATGGATGAAATATTTGGCGAAGAGAATTTTGTATGTAATTTTGTTATTGACAAAACTGCTCAAGGTGCAAATAATAGTTCAACATTTAAATTGCAACATGAATATTGTTTGTTTTATAAGAAAAATATTTTTAATGAAATAAATACTAAAAATTCTAGAGAATTTGATGCTAAAAAATATAAGTATAAAGATGAAAAAGGATTTTTTGCAATAACTAATGCTTTTGATTCTATTAATTCACCTCTTGAAAAAAACAAAAATAGAGGGTATACTATTTATTATAACCCTGAAATAAATGATGCCAAAATTAAAAATGAATATGATGTTAATAATCATAAGTTTGGTGAATTTGATACTGAACTTCTAAGTCAAGGGTATATTTCCTTTAGACCAGGAATTAGAAAAGGGATTCAATATCCATGGAATTGAGCGGCAGATAGATTCTTAAGTGATTTTAAAACAGAATTATTTTTTTCAATTAAAGATAATAAAAAAAATATTTATCACAAAAATCGGTGAAACGATGCAATTAAAGACACTACAATTAAATGTTTTGATACAAGAAAATTTGGTAATCAAATTTTAATAGATGTGTTAGATGAAAAAAAATTTTCATACCCAAAATCAATTGATTTTTTGAAATGGATAGTTTCCAAACATTTAAATAAAAATGCTCGTATTTTAGATTTCTTTGCCGGTTCAGGAACAACTGGACATGCAGTTTTAGAACTAAATCGTGAAGATGGCGGTTCTAGAACTTATACACTTGTAACGAATAACGAAAATAATATTGGATCTAATATAACTTATGAAAGACTTTATCGTATTAATAATGGTAAAGGCACTAAAGGTGAAGATAATTTTAAATGATTAGAAAAAAATGATCCATACAAACAAAATTTAAATGTTTATAACATTGAATATTATGATGCATCAATAGATAAAAGAGAAAAAGATGAATCAGATGATGTTTCATTAAAATTATTAAAAAAACTTGATGAATTGCTAAATTCTTTAAATTTAAAGTCTACTGAAATTAATAATGAACAAAAATTAAATATTCTAAGTCAACTTAATGCTTTAGAGAAAAAGGGAACAACGAATGAATCTAAGTAGTGTTCAACAAAGAGCTGTCGATGAATTATTAGAATATTTTAAAGAATCTTATAATGACAATATAAATAAAATTATTGAATTTAAAGCACCAACAGGTTCAGGCAAAACTTTTATGATTAGTAATTTTATTGATAAAGCTTCAATATATCATCATGATTTGAATCAAGATCAAAAAATTATTTTTGTTATTGCTACACTTTCATCTGCAAAATTACCAATTCAAATGGAAAATAATATTAATGAATATTTATCTTATTTAGAAAATAAAAATTTAAAAGTTAAAAGATATGAGTCCCCTTCAAGCTCTTCTGATAGATTAAAAGATGGTGATTATCGTATTATTGCTAATAATAATGAAATAATAATTTTTGGAACTCAATCATTTGGTAAAGGGAAAATATATACTGAACAAGGTATATTTAATGCATTTTTAGATCAAATTGAAAAAGAAAATTATAAATTAATTTATATTCGTGATGAAGCTCATGTTGGATCAGAAAAAGAAGAAAAAAATGCATCTAAATTTTTAGATTATGATGATGATATTTCTAAGTCAAATGATGAAAATATAAGATTTGAGAAAAAAATTCAAGAAGCAGCTTCTTTTATAGTAAAGATGACTGCAACTCCCAAAGGGAAATATGAGCAAGTTATTATTACTGAAAAAGATTTAGAAAATGACAATATTCATTTGCTCAAAAATAAAATGGAACAAAATTCTGGGTTGGGATTTGAAAAATCAAGCACTATTGATAATATACAATTGCTTCAAATTGCAATAAAAAAATTCAAAGAAATTAAAAATAAATATATAGATTTTAAGAATGAACCAGGATTAATAAATATTAATCCTGCAATGTTAATTCAAGTTTCAGATAAATTTAAGGGAAATGAAAAAGAATTTGAAGAAAATATTAATTTAATAGTTAAAACATTAAAAGAAAACGGTTTAACATATGCAAAATATTTTAGCTCTGAAAAAATTGATTCAGATCAAAGAGCAATAAAATCATTACAAGATATATCAAGAAATTCATCTGATATAGATACAATAATATTTAAAGTCGGCCCTGCAACGGGATGAAATATTTCTAGAGCTTGTATGTTGATACAATTAAGAAATGTATCATCTAATACTTTAAATATACAAACGATTGGTAGAATTAAAAGAAATCCAAATCCGAATTACCCTTTTCCAAATGAATCTATTGCTAATCAATATTTTATCTACACAAATAATGATGTAAAAAATTCAAGCGAAATTGTTACATACAAATTGAAAAAGCAATATATGCAGAATCATATAAAATTTGGTTCTGGGAAAATCAATTTAGAAATTCATAAACAAATTTTAAATAGCAAAGAATACAATGAAAAAATTATTTCATTATTAGATAAAGATAAAGTTCAATTTTATCTTAATGAAGCATTAGATTATTACAATAAAAATGGTTTTTTAAAAGGATTAGTCATTAAATATAAAGATAAAAATAATCATGAAAGAGATTGTGTTTATCAAAAAATTTATAACATTATAGAGCTACAAAAATTTAATAATAAATTTCAAGTGCAAAATTCTAATATTCTGACTAAAGATATAATTTTAAATATAAAATCTTGATTTTATAAGCAAAAATTTCAAAATTCAATTCATTTGTTTTGATATGTATTGAAAAATAATTATTTTGATTTAATAGTTGAAGAATATAAGCAAGGGATAGAAATTATAAAAAGAAAAACAAGAGATAAAGAATATTTATTGGAATTTAGTAATACATTGCCTCAAATTTTTAGTATTAGTAAAAGTAAAAAAAATATAATAAATATTTCGGATGAACATTATGCTTATCAAAATATTATAAAAAATAGTGATCAAAATAAACATTATACTGATAGTGAAGCGGAAAATAAATTTCTTAGTAGAATAAGTGATTTTATTGCTGATGATGAAGATTTAACAAATAATATTAAAATATGGACTAAAAACCCAGTTCATGAAGGTATTTCATATCAATATTATTCCGAAACTAACAATTCAATTTTAAATTCATATCCAGATATTTTAATTGTTATAGAAAAAAATAACCAAAAACATCAATTAGTGATTGAGGTGAAAAATGATAATGATTTAATTCCTGAAAAATCAGAATCACTATTAAAGGCTTATAAAAAATATATTGAAGAATTTTCTATTCCTCTATTTAAAGAAATTGAAAGTTTAACAATCGCAATTTGCTGAGTAAAAGATGATAAATTAATGTTTAAAGGATATTCAAGTAATAAAGAAATTGATAATTTAATAAGCAATAAAATTAATAATTTAAGTTGAATTAGAAAATTAGTAAAATAAAAAAAATTAATCCCCCTAATTAAATTAAACTAGGACAAAAAAATTAGACTCATAATTAACGTTATGAGTTTTTTTATCATTTTTAAGAAAAGAGGGATTTAATGGGTAGACATTTAAAGAAAAATGAATGATTAAAAGTTTTTAATTTATACGAACTATATATTAACTATGACATAACAAAAAAAGAATTTATGTCTAAATACATTCGAATAACAAAGAAAAATATCAATTATTGAAAGAATGCTTTACATTTGATTAAAACCAAATTTAATAATTATAATTTAGGTATGAATATAGAATCACAGACCGGGAAAGCTCCTAAAAAAGGCAAAAATGTTGGTAGAAGAAAAAAGAATAAAAAGGATGATGAATTAAGAGAAAAATTGCAAGATGAAGCATTGAGTAAATTAAGTAAAGAAGATCTTAAAAAATTAATACTAAACGTTTATTATGAAATAATACTTGATAAATATAAAAGTAAAAATTTGGACGAAGTTGTAAAGAAAATTAAAAAGACAATTTCAAATAAATTAACAAACGCTGGAATAATGAATGTATTAGGTATAAAAAAATCCACCTTTTACTATAGATTGAAAAATAAAAGCAATAGCAAAACACAAAAAATTAAATATGAAATGGAAATAGTTAAAGCTTTTAATACAAATAAAGGTAGATTTGGAAGAGAAAGACTATCTATTTTTCTAAAGAAAAATAATAATATTTCAATAAATGCACGCACTTTAGGTAGATATATGCAAAAACTTAGCTTGCATTGTTCAATAAGACAAGCAAAAAGAAAACGTGAAGTAAAGAATACAAATGTAAAATTTTTAAACATCGCTAATCGAGATTATGATGGAAAAAATAATGATATTTATGCTACTGATGTGTCATACATTCCTTCACCAAAAGATGTGAGAGAAAATCATGTTTATCTATCAGTATTAATTCATCACAAGACCAAAAAAATTGTAAGTTGAAATTTATCAAAAAACAATGATGTTTTTCTTGTAATGAAACATATTTCATCAACAAAATTTCCGTCTAATTTTATAATTCATTCAGATCATGGATATCAGTATTCTTCACATGATTATCTAAATTTTATGAAAAAACATAATGGAATTATTTCAATGTCAAGAGTTGGAAATTCTTTAGATAACAGAGAAATTGAATATTTTTTTTCGATATTAAAAACTGAAATTTTTCCTATTTTTCAACAAAAAGTTAAAACATTAACATTTGATGAGTTAAGAGAAAAAATTGACCAATTTATTAATTGATATAATAATGAAAGATTTATTAAGAAATTCAATTTAAAAACCCCTCATGAATTATGAGAGGCCTATACAAAACAAATAAATTGAGTCTAATTAATTTGTCCTAGTTTATTTTTTTATATATTTTTAATTATAAATAAGAAATCATTTTTATTCTATTTAAGTTAAAGAAAGGAGGAAAAATGAAAATGAAAACCAAAATAAAATAACAATAAATTTCGAAAGAAATACTATTTAAAAAAAGGATTTTCAATATTTAATAATAAGAATATAGGAATAATTGATTTTTTAAGAAAATAAATAATAAAGGTGATTAGATATTAAATTATCATTTAACATCTTTACGTGAAAGAGGCATTGACATACAACGTGCATTACCCATTCCTAGTGATAATTGGTTACCCTTGAATGGTAATACTGTAATTCCTGCTGCTTTTAAAGCTGCATTGGTTTTTTCATTACGTGCATATCCGATTACAACACCTGGTTTAATTGCTAGATAGTTTGTACCATCAAAGTGAGTTTCACGAGCAACTTCAATATCTGAAGCATTATTTCCTGCAATAGGAATTAATATAGGTTTTTTATTGATGATTGATTCTAGTAATTTATCTAGTGGTAATCCGTTTTCTTTTGGTTGAGGTTCAGCTCCACCATTAACTAAATCGTAATCTCAGAATTTAAATACATCATTTGCAATAGGTGAATATAAGAATTTATCTTTGTCCAACATTGTTAATCATGTATCAAGGTGCATTAGATTTGTTCATTTAGGAACATTAATTGCAACTATACGTTTAAATTCACATTCTTTGTTAGCTTTAATGTTTTTAGCTAATAAAGTGATTGTTTGTAAATCAGTTCTTTCTGAAACACCAACTACTAAGGTATCATTATTGTAAATAAATACGTCTCCACCTTCGATTGATAATTTCATTGAAGGGTCATAGTATCATGGGGTTTTCATTAATTTAGGGTGATTTGTGAATATAAATCTACTGAATAATGTTTCACGTTGTCTAACTTTGTAACGCATAAAGTGAATTGTTACACCATTTCCAACTGATGCAAATGGATCACGTGTAAAGTATAAGTTAGGCATTGGGTCAACAATTAATTCATTTTTGGCTTCAATTTTTAGATCGTATTTGGTAATACCAGCCATCATATATTCAATCATTTCACGTGTTGATTTTCTAGCTTTTAAGAATTTCTTAACTGCAGCTTTTAATTCAGGAGTTAAAGCAGGTTCTGAATCATCAACAAATTCATCCAATAATTTTTCTTTAGTTTTTGCATCAACTAAATCATAAGTTTCAGTAACAAGGTCAGTTAATTCAACAACATTAACACCTTCATTTTTTAAAATTTGAACAAATTCTTTGTGTTCTTTTCTAGCATCGTGGCTTTCAAGAATAGCTGAGAATAATAATTCGTCTAAACGAGATGGGCTAATATAGTCAATTTCTCGTCCTGGTTCATGTACCAAAACTGATTCTAATTCACCAATTTCTGAATAAACATGAATTCCATTAAATTTACTGCTAAATACAGACATTTATGTGTAATTCCTTTCATATATAAAATAATCCGATTTAATGTATAAATTTTATTTTAAAAACAAATTATATTGTGGTACAATATTCAAGTCTGAACTTGTTCAGCGCATTTATTTCTAAAATTTCTATTTATACAATATAAATTATACTCTTTTAAAAATCATATTTTTTAATCATAAAATATATAATTACTATGTATTTAATAATATTTATCTTTTAAATTTACCTTTCTTTTTATTTTTCTCGTTTAAAGGAGTTAATTATGGAACAAATTACAATGGCTGATGTTGCTAAAAAAATATTAGGAAATAGCAAAGGTATGCAATTTTCAGAAATATTTGAAGAAACTAAAAAAGTTTTATATGCAACTTGAAGAGCTGAATCTTCAGGAGAGATATCTGATGAAGACCTACTTGTTAAAAAACAAGGCGAAATGTATAAGTTATTTACTATTGATGGAAGATTTTTTAGAAATTCTGATGGTACTTGAACTGCCATTAGACCAAAAATAATAAATAAAGATAAAGAATAAAAATCATAATTTCTTTATTTATAAAATATTTTAGGAAAATTAAAAGATGGATTTCTCAAAGATTTCCATTTTTTTATCATTTTCTTAAAATCAAATTTTCTTTATGATAATATGAAATTAACTATGAATAAAAATGTTAAAAAAATATTATTCTGTGGATTTTTATCCGCGCAAATTAGTTTATGTACTATTAGTTGCATAAATAATTTTCAACATAATTATTCTAAAGGTAATAAAGAATATTTTGAAAATCTAGAAAATGATATTGGTTTGAACAAATTACCATATAAATTATCAAACACATTGAAAGAAAATTTTGCAATGCCTATTAATGTATCTTATGTTAAAGATGGGGATACTTTTTTAGATTCAAAAGGAAATAAATATCGATTGGCCGGAATTGATACTCCAGAATCATTCATAAGAAAAAACAATCAATATATTCCTACCATTGGAATTCAAAAAAAATATGCTACATTAGCTCATAAATTTACTGAATATTATGTGCTTAAAGGTTTATTGCCTTCTTATTCTAAATATAAATTTCGTCCTACACAAATATATGCAGTGCCTCAAAAAACTAAAAATGGAATTTTTGATTATTATGGACGGATAGTTGCAATAATTTATTACCAAGATGAATTTGGTAGATATCATTGCTTAAATCAAAAATTATTGTTAGAAGGCAAAGCAAGAATGAATTATATTTCACTTTCAAAAAATAATATTTTTTATACTAATAATGTTAAATATTTTCAATTACTTGAATCCTCCCAAGATTTAGCAAGAACAAAACACAAAGGAATTTGAGAATACTATAATTTATTTTCGAAAATATTTCCTAACTAAAATTAGTTATTTAATTAAAATAATATAATTTTAATGTGAAAAATAAAAATACACATAAATATTTAGGTTCATTTTTAGGAACAACAATGTTTATTTCTCCCTTAATTTCTATTTCATGTATTGCCTACGAAAATTTAGATTTAGAAGTTAGAAAACTAAATGTTAATATTTCTAATGAAACAAAATTAAAATATACAGTTGATGAATTTATTAAACAAGATTATAAAAAGTTAATATCATTTTCTAATATTGATTATTCAAAATATGAGGCTTCAATTTTTGGTATTAAAAAATCAAGTGAAACATCTATAGATTTATTTATTGAACTAAAATCTAAAAGAACTAATAAAACAGTTGTTAAGAAAATCCAAATTGATGGTTTTAAAAGTAAGGCAAATCTTCATGATGAACAATTAATTAAAGAAATTAATAATGAAATAAATAAATTAAAACTTCCGCATTTTAATAAAGATAAAAATAAAACTTTTGTAAAAGATGTTGATTTGTCTGATTTTACATTTGAAGGATTTGATAAACAAAAATATTTGCTTAATTTAAATTTAGATAAATCAAAAGCTGACAAAGGAATACTAAAATTAACTGTTTTTTTAACATTGAGATCTAATACAAAAATAAAGAGTTTAGTTAAAACATTTGAAATTACAGGATTTAAAACTAATACTAATTCAGAAGGTAAAGAGTATTTCGAAGGATTAGAACCAGACGAAGGCCTTGAAAAAATCCCTTATCCAATTTCTGAAAATGAGTTGAAAGCAAATTATGCTACTCCAATTACTGTTAACTATGTGGTAGATGGTGATACTTTCTTAGATTCAAAAGGTAAAAAATATCGTTTTAATGGAATTGATACGCCTGAATCATTTAAAAAGGATCCACAAACAGGGCATTTTAATCCTACTACAGGTATGCAAAAAGAATATGCAACATATGCAGCTAAATTTACTGAATATTATGCTTTAAATGGTTTATTGTCAACATATTCTAAATATAAATTTAGGCCAACGCAAATATATGCAGTCCCTCAAAAAACTAAAAATGGACAAACAAATATTTCAGACCATTATGGTCGAATAGTAGCAATAATATATTATCGAGACGAATTTGGTAGATATCATTGTTTAAATGAAAAGTTAATTCTTGAAGGTAAAGCCAGAAAAAATTATATTTCACTTTCTAAAGGTAGTAAATATTATACTGAAAATAAAGCATATTATAATCTATTAGAAAAAGCTCAAGAAAAATCAAAAAAATTAAAAAAAGGCATTTGATCGCCATTAGCAAATTACGATGAAATATATCCGTGAAGATAATAAATTTATTTAATTATACTTTTTTACATTATAATTTATTTTGGTTTGGGTAAGTACTCAAGTGGTCGAAGAGGCGGTCCTGCTAAGACTGTAGGGGGACGAAAGTTCTCGCGGAAGTTCAAATCTTCTCTTACCCGCCATTTTTTATTTTTGTCATTTAAGAAAAAATTATGCGCCATTTCGGAAAAAACTATTCGCCATTTAAGAAAAAATTATGCGCCATTTCGGAAAAAATGTATAATTTGAATATGCAAAATAATAAAAAATATTTGAATAGAATATGTGATGAAACAATAAAAGATTATTTAAAAGCTAGTGGTGCAGTCATCATAAAAGGCCTTAAATGATGTGGTAAATCAACAACTGCTAAACGGTTTGCTAATAGTGAAATATATATGCAAGATGAAATGAATAAAGATATTCTAAAATTAGAAGCAAAAAGAAATCCTGCAGAATTTTTAAATAAAAAACCACCTTTATTAATTGACGAGTGACAAGAAATTCCTTTTATTTGAAATTCCATTAGATACGAAATTGATAAAAGAAATGAAAAAGGGCAATTTATTTTAACTGGTTCAACAATGCCTACTGATAATAGTTTTAAAAACCATTCAGGAATTGGTAGAATTAATGAATTTATGATGAGAACAATGTCACTATATGAATCCTTAGAATCAACAGGAGATATATCATTGGCTAAATTATTTAACGGAATTAAGTTAGATAATTTTATATTGAATAATACACCTCTAGAAGATATTGCATATTATGTTTGTCGTGGTGGATGACCTGAATCAATTTTATGTGAAGATAGAAAAATCTCCTTATTGACATCTAATTTGTATTATAAAAGTTTAGTTAATTTTGATTTTGGGTTCACAAATAAAAATTATAATAACAATGATTTAATAAAAGCATTATTAAAGTCGTATTCAAGAAATATTGGTTCACAAGTATCATTTAAGACTATTTCAGATGATATAAATAGTTCTATTGGAATAAAATATTCTGAAAAATTAATTAAAAAATATCTTGATAAATTAAAAGAATTATTTATTATTGAAGAGTCAAATGCTTGATTACCAAATTTAAGATCAAATACAGTGATTCGAACTAGTTCAACAAAATATTTTTTAGATCAATCAATAGGAATATCGGCACTTGGAATTTCACCAAATGATCTTTTACAAGATTTAAATACTTTTGGTTTATATTTTGAAAATATGTGCATTCGTGATTTAAGAATATATGCTGAAAAAATTGGAGGAACTATTCATCACTATCGCGATAAAAATAATTTTGAAATTGATACTATAATTCATTTAGATAATGGCAAGTGAGCATTAATTGAAATTAAATTAAATGATGATATGGAAATAATTAAAAAAGCAATTGACAAAATTAAAAAATTTGCATCTTTAGTGATTGATAAATATAATTCTTTGCCATCATTTATTATGATATTAACAGCAGGCACAAAAGCTTATCAGTTTGATGATAATGTTTATGTTGTTCCCATAACAACTTTAAAAGATTAAAAATAATAAGGAGTTATTTTTCTCCTTATTATTTTTTTATTACATTTTATTTGGAATATCTAAATCCATTAATTTCATACCATTTGCTAAAACATTTTTAGTAGCCATTACTAATGCAATTAAACTTTCTTCATTTTTTGAACCAATTATTTTTTCAGAATTTGAATAAAATGAATTAAATGTGCCAGCAAGCTTTAATAAATATGGAGGTAATAAATTAACTTTATATGTTTTTGCCATAGTTTTAATTAATTCAGGATATTCAATTAATTCATTAATTAATTTTTGCGCATATTCATTTTCAAAGTTTGTAGCTTTTGGATTTTTAAATGATGATTTTTCAATTAATTGATAACAACGAGCATGAGCATATTTAATAATAAACATTGGATTCGTTTCATCTTTTTTGTTAACTTTTTCTATATCAAAATCAATTTTTGAATTATATGAACGTTCAATTAAAAAGAAACGTAATGCATCTTTTCCTACTAAATCTAGTAATTCTCTTAATGTTAAAGAAGTACCTAAACGTTTTGACATTTTAACTTCTTTTCCATCTTTTACAACCCTTAATAATTGAAATAAAACCATTTCAATTTGATCGCGTCTATAACCTAAATCTTCAAAAGAAAACTTAACACGCTCAACATAACCTGAATGGTCTGCGCCTCATATATCAATTATTTTTCCATTTTCAGGATCATTTAATTGTTCAAATTTTTGAGCATGATATGCAATATCGGCACATAAATAAGTTGAGTCGCCGTTAGATTTTATAATTACGCGGTCTTTATCATCTTTTTTACCTTTTGTGGTTTGAAGTCAAGTTGCGCCATCTTTTTTATATGTAGATTTTAATTTATTTATAACTGGTCAAACAAGATTTTTCTCATACTGTTCAGTTTCAGATGTTCAAATATCAAACCATGTTCCAAATCTTTTCATATCAATTTCAATATTTTTTAGTGCTATTTCACGACCGAATTTTCTAAAGAAAATTCTCACTTCGTCTGTATATTTAGCATTTTTATATTTGTCTTTGTATTGGCCATAAAATTCTTGAGCAAATTCAACAATGTCACCACCACGATATGAATCTTCAGGCATTGGGTAATCTTTATTAAATATTTGTTGATATCTACTAAATATAGATGCTGCTAAATTATTCATTTGATTTCCATAATCATTAACAAGATATTCGCGAATAACTTTATGACCTGCTTTTTCTAAAACATTACATAATGTTGCACCGATTGCAGCATTACGTGCATGTCCAATGTGCAAATATCCTGTTGGATTTGCCGACACAAACTCAACATTAATAACTCCTTCATTATTAAAGTTTCCATATTTATCCTTTAATTTATTTATTGAGTTTATAGTGTCTGCTAATATTGTATTTGAAACTCAAAAATTAATAAAACCAGGAGCAGCTTTTTCAACTTTTGCAATTTGTTTATATTTTTTAAGGTCAATATTATTAATAATATCATCAGCAATAACCATTGCATTTTTACCTATTTCTTTTTGTAATGTTAAAGGCAAATTAGTTGAATAATCCCCATGTTCTTTTGATTCGATTAAAACAATATTTTTATTAATTTTTAGTTTCTTTAAAGCTTCTTCTAAAGAAGCAATTATTTTATTTTTTGTTGAGTTCATAACATTACTATTATATTATATTTATTGTATATAATAATATTATTATGAAGACATACTACTTATGTGGTCCAACGGTTTATGATTATTCACACATCGGGAATTTACGTCCAATTTTAACTTTTGATATTATGATTCGAGCTCAAAAATACTTAGGCGAGGAAATATTTTTCGTTCATAATATAACTGATATTGACGACAAAATTATTAATAAAGCAATAACTAATAATGTTTCAGAAGAAAGTATTTCAACTAAATTTTATTTATATTATTTAGAACAATTAGGCAACTTTAATATTTTAAAACCAGATAAAATGCCTAAAGTGACAGAAGAACTTAATCAATTATTTTTATATATTCAAAAACTAATTGACAATAAATCTGCTTATAAAATTGGCAATAATGTTTATTTTGATGTAAAAAAATATAGTTTGCAATATGGAATAGTTAGTGGTCAAAAACTTGAAAATTTAGAATTTGAAGATAGCAAAATTATTAAAAAAAACAAAGCTGATTTTGCTTTATGAAAAGATACTAAAGTTGGTATTAAATATGATTCTCCATTTGGTAAGGGAAGACCTGGTTGACATACTGAATGTGCAGCATTTATTGATACATATTTTAAAGGCAAAACTATTGATATTCATGGTGGTGGTATTGATCTAATTTTTCCACATCACGAAAATGAAAACATTCAACATTATGCTTTGTATAATCAAAATATTGCTAATAAATGAATTCATTTCGGAACATTAAACTACAAAAATCAAAAAATGTCAAAATCAATAGGTAATATTATTTATCCACATGATTTTTTAAAACAATATTATGCTGACACATATAGATTAACTTTATTAATGACAAATTATTCTAAACCTATTAATATGACAGATGAATTATTTGAAGCAAATAATAACTTGATTGAAAAATATCTAATTACTTGAAATCAATTTCAATTAAGCACTGAATTTAAAACTCAGAAAGTTAACGAAGAATTAATGAAAAATATTTTAACTTTAATTGGATCTCTTGATTTTGCTAATGCAAACAAAGAAATATTTGCATTAAGCAAAGATAAAAATAACTTAGTTACTTTTTTTGAAGTTATGAAGGTTTTAGGATTTTTATTCCCCTTAAAATTTTTATCTAATGAAATTAAGGAAATATATAAAGAATGATTAATTTTCAGAGATAAAAAGGAATTTCAAAAAGCTGATGAATTAAGAAAAATTTTAATTAAAGAAAAGATATTATAATGACTAAATATATATATGGTAAAAATTCAGTTTTAGATGCTTTAAAAGCAAACTATCCAATTAAAAAAATATATTTGTTAAAAGGGCACGACATTAAACTTAATTTTAAAAATGTTGAATATTTAACTAATTTTGAGCTTAATAAATTAATTAATGGAAATCATCAAGGATATATTGCTGAAATTGAAGAATATAAATATTATGATTTAGGATCAATTTTTAAAGATAGAGCCAATTTTGTTTTAATGTTAGATCATATACAAGATCCTCAAAATTTAGGTGCAATAATTCGTTCAGCTAATGCTTTTTCAGTAAAACATATAATTATTCCTAAAGATCGTTCAGCCTCAATAACGCCTACTGTTTTAAAAATTTCATCAGGTGGTTTTAATAATATTAAAATCATAAAAGTTGCAAGTTTGCTTGATGCAATAAATCAACTTAAAAAAAATGATTTTTGAGTGTATGCTACAGCATTAAGTGACAAAGCAATTAATGTATGTAAAGCAAGTTTTAATTTTCCTTTATGTTTAATAATGGGCAATGAAGAAAAAGGTGTTTCTAATACATTATTAAACATAAGCGATCAAAATGTTTATATACCACAAAGTGGAGAAGTGCAATCATTAAATGTTTCTGTTGCAACAGGGATTATGCTATATGAAATAAATAAAAAGTTAGGAGAAAACAATGAATAATCTTGAAGTAAAATTTAGGGAAATATGAAAAATTATTTCTAATGCTGAATATATTACATTATGTACTCATACTCAACCTGATGGTGATACTTTAGGATGTGCCATTGCATTACAAGAATTAATAAAACTAAATTGTAAAAATAATGTTGATGTAAAAATATCTGGAGGAGATTATCCGCGAAATTTATCTTTTTTAATTAAAGATCCTATCTCTTTAGTTAGTCAAGAATATTTTGATAAATCATTAAAAGTTGTTGTTGATACATCAACTAAAAAAAGAATATTTGATCAAAGAGTTATTTCAGAAGAATCGTTAAAATTAGATCATCATCCTTGTGAAGAAAAATGACTATATGAAATTGGTGGTGATTATTGACCTGCTGAAGGGCAAGTTATAACATTATTAGTTAAAACATTAAACTTAAAAGTCAATCACATTGTTTTAGAAGGGCTTGCAGTTGCTATATTAACTGACACCGAATTTTTTAGAGAACGAAATATAACAAGTGAAACATTTGATATGATGTCATTTTTAATGTCAAAAGGTTTAAATTATTTAGATTTAGTTCAAAAAATGCAAATGAATCCAAATGAGAATAAATTAATATTTAATGCATGTAAAGACATTAAAACTGAGGGGATTGTTTCTTGAATTATTACTGATGATATTATTCCTAATGATATTGCTAAACCATTAGTGTCAAAACTAGGCGAATTAGTTGATACAGAAGTATGAATAGCATTTATGAAGCAAGAAAATTATTTTAGATGTTCAATTAGATCAAAAAAATCATTTAATGTTTCACAAGTGGCTAAACATTTTGGAGGTGGTGGACATTTTAATTCTGCAGGTTTTGTAATTAAAGAGATTAGAGAAGTTAATAATGCTATTAATTACATTAATAAATTAGCATAATTAAATATTAAAACTTATAACAATAAATTAATTTATTTATTTTTTAACTATTTAAAAAGCACTATACATTAAATTTATTTTAATTTTAAAAGGCTTAAAGTTACCTACAAATTCAAATTCTGTTAAACTGGATTTATTATTAAAAAATAATTTTGCCGAAACACGTATGGAGAATAATTCTTTGTTATTTGAATTATAAAATCTTATTACCCCTCTAAAATAAATTGATTTTTCTTTGGAATTGCCACTTAAAGAATAATAACGTATATTATTTGCATTTTCTTTATTTGCTTTATCTAAAGAATAATTATTTAACAAATCATTCATTTCATTTTTAGATAAATTTAAATAGTTTAATATTTCTTTATAAATAAAAGTTGCTCAATAAATTTTTTTATCAACATTTTTATAAATATATGTAAATAATTGCTCTTTTTCAATATAGTTATTTTTTAGTCCTTCATAATTACCAAATTGGAATAAAACATAATTTTCTTTAAATATTTTTTCATAAATATCATTATTATTTGATTCAATTTTATTAATTTTAAAAACACCTTTATTTTTATTTAAAACATTATAAAATTGTTTTCTTTCATTACATGATATAAAACTTAATGAAGTTAAAATAGGAAATCCCATCATTAAACTATTTAATATTAATTTTTTCATTATTTATTAAAATCTACTCCTGATATGTATTTCCCATTATGATAAAAGTATTCTCTCGGCTTTTTGCTATCACCAGTTTTTGAAACACCAAGTAATCATAATTGGCCTGATAAACTTGATGATACTAAAATTTGACTATATCCTTCTCACCCATAATGACATAATAATTTATTTCCATTATCTGTATATCCATAAGCAATGATTGCATGACCTATATATTTTTTATCTTCATTAACTGATGGAGGATTTGGAATGGTAAGCCCATATATTATGCATGGTTTATTGTCATTTATTCACTTTCAAGGTTTAATTCATCCTGCAGATCTTCTATGAAAGGTAACATTAGGTTTTTTATCATATCTACTTTTGTTTTCATGAATAAAATATTCAGCAACTTGTCTTAAATATAAGCTGGTTGTTCTGATTCTGCCTTTACCATATATTTGCCATAAATCTTTAACTAATTCTTTTGATATTTTAGGAATTACTGGATATTTTTCAGTTCACTCGGGATAATATTCTGGGTATAACATTTTTGTTCTTTTAGTTATGTATTTTTCAATTTGTTTATCACTAAAAACATCTTTAGAATAGAAAAATTCTGCATATTGTAATAACATTGCTAATGCAATATAATGACATAATCCAGTTTCATCTTCTTCTGGTTTTGTATATCCTAATTCTTTATCATCTGTTTCCCCAAAATCATATCTTAGCATAGCTTTTCTGAATCACCACGAATATGTTATTTCTTTTTGGACTTGCAAATATTCATCATTTTTTGGCTTATATATTTTTGGAGGTTTTTTATTATTAAATATACTAATGTTAGTATCTTTAATTTTTTTAAAGTTTAATAATTTTTTATACTCATTTTTTAACAATGCATTATTTAAATTATCGTTTATTGAATAATTTTTTTCTTTTAATGCATTTAAAATTGGATTATCAATTTTATTTGTACTTTTTACATTAAATGTTTTTATATCTTCTGTATTAATATTTTTAACTTTTAAAGTGCTAAAGTCTAGAATTAATTTTTTAGACTTTTTATATTTTTCTAAATTATTTGAATTAAGAAAAGGGTTAATTATTATACTTTCATTATTAATAAGCGAGATTATCATTAATCCATAAGGATTAAATTCAACATATAAGTATGCATTATTAAATCCATCATAAACTATCCTTCATGATTTAATCTCATATAATACTTTTTGGTTGTATTTAAATATTTCCAATATTACATATTTTAAATAAGCATTAATTGATCTATTAGTTAATTTTTCAACTTGTTTAATTTCATTTTGTTTTATTTTATTTTCAATGTTACTAAATTCTCGTTTATATTCAATATCAAACATATTACCTACCTTTTACTATATTAAAAATTATAATACTTTAAATAAGTTAATGCTTTAGAGTGAATGGTATTTAACTAAATTTATAAGAATATTTCATTAGAAAAATTAAAACTGGAAAAATTGTTTTTAAAAAATTAGATGAGTAAAATTAATGAGTTAATTTTTCAATATAAAATATAATTTATATATAAAGGTAGAGGTAATTATGTTAAATGAATTATATAAGGTTATTTATGAATCAAAAAATACTAACAATTCATCATGAACTGATGTTGAATATAAAAATATTCACACCAATTTAAAGGAATTAATTTTGTTTCTAAAAAAATATATAAATGTTTTAAATGAACATGCAAAGTGAGAAGGATCTACTGAGGATCCTCAAATACCAGGAGGCACTGCAGTTATTGCTGCGTTACTACAAAGAAAAAAGATAATTTATGAAATGTTTATTAAAAAAATTGAATATTTTTTAAATTATACTAAATATAAAATAGGACCAATTCTATGAATGATAAGTGATATAACTGATTTCCAACACATAGTTAAACATTGATTACGAGACTTTAATCATAATGATTTTACTAAAATGCTTAAAAAATCATGAAATAAAACTCAAAGCGATGTCATGGATGTCCACACAAATAAAGATGAAAATGAAATATTTCCTGAATTATGGAAAAGTTATTCAATGCTATTTAATTTTAGAGAAAAATATATTAAAAATATGATAGTTAGAATGAACAAATGAGATTTAGATTTATATAATGTTAATCCCTGTGTATTGAATAATTGAATTTCATTGGATAAACGAATAGTAATTGATAATATGGGAAGAATTATTGAAATTAAAGAAGGACTTTAATGAAATTAAAAAAAATTTATTTATCTACACCATTAGCTATATTATCATCACTTTTACCTTCTTGTACCATAATTAAAAAAACAAATTATGAAATAAATAATCAGTTTAAAGATGTTTTTTCAAAATTTTATAATAGCTATATGTATTATGGCTTATTAGCTAAAAATTCAAATGTTGCAGAATGAAAAAATATTTTGGATAAATATTATGTATTTGGTAAAAACTACACGTTTAAAGAACTCTATGAACGAAAATATAAAAATGAATATACCTTGGAGCAGTTTAAACAATTATTAAGAGTAAAATATAGATTTCTTTTTGATAAAAATACAATTGAAGAATTTGATGAAGCATTTTTGAGATATTCGCATGATGCAAGATATTATCAACTTATTGAAGGAATTCAAGCAATATACTCTTATTCTAAGTATAAACATATATTTAATTTAGATTATTGAAAAAATTTTCCAGAAATTCAAGAAAAAATCAAACTAATGAATAAAAAGTATGATGAAGATTTTTTTAGAACTAAATTTTTAGTATTTATGAATTTTACTTATTTTCAAGATTTAAGTAATGTAAATGAACAACTAGTAAATGAAATATCAATTAATAAAATTGGTTATAGTAATAAAAATAAGGTTTTAAATATTAATATTGATTCAACTTATAAAATAAAAAATAATAATTATGATTCTTCCGCCAAAAAATATAAAAAATATTTTCAATTATTTGAAATAAATAAAATTGAATCAAATATTTATAGACCTGTAATACATTTAAATATTAATGTTAAGAATTGAAATATTTATGAAAAATGGTCTAAAAAATATGATACTTATTGATTTGATTTTTTCAAGGATTTATATTAAGATTTTAATTAAAATTCTATATTTAACTTATAAAATTTTTTAAATTCATGTTACGAGAAATAAGAAATTTTTTTCTATTTTCTAAATCGTTAATTTTAGAATACTCTTTTAATATTATTTCTTTGTCCGCATTAGTTAATTTATTTAGTTTATTTTTATTTCAAATTATATTTCCATTTTCTGGTGAATATGTAAAATAATCGGTCCTGTTGAAAAGTTAAGGGTCTAATAGAAACAAGCAAAAAAGCAAGTGAAATAAGCTTGCTTTTTTTCATACTCTTTACAAACAACAGAAATTATCAAAAAGGAAACAAAAAAAATAAAAAGTTGTGTAAAAACACACAACTAAACAAATCTATTATTAATTATACATCAATTTTTGTTTCTTTAATAAAAAAGGGAGAAAAATGGGTGCAATTAGTAATTATCAACTAACTTTAAATGAATGCATAGTAAATAATGATTTTCGAGATTTAAAATTAATCGAAATTGAATCTAAATTTTGAGGTAAATATTCTAATAAAAAATATGACAAATTAAATTTAGAAATTATTAATAAACTTTGCAATAAAAAATCTAAATTAGTTATTAGTGATTCTTTTTATCAAAAGCTAAAAACAAATAAGGTGTTATTAGAACTTTATTTAGTGTTGAAACTTTCTAAATCTAATATTAAACAAGGAGATTTAATAAAATATGGATTTAAATTAACTAGTTTGAAATATTCAATCAATCAACTAATTGAACTTGGAATTTTGGACAAAAAGCAATATTTAAATTCTAAATTATTAAAACTAAAAAAATATGTGCTTAGAAATAAAGGTGAGAAACAATATATTTTATCTGGAAAAGATACTTTCAGAATTTTTGTGCTATATGGATTAAAAGCTGCTCTTTTATATTCAATTAATAAATATAAAAGTAAAAAGTATTCAAAAGCTTCATATTTAAAATCAATTGAATCAAGAAGAAAAGTAATTTTACAAAACGCTTATTATTCAATGCTTAGATTGTCAAGAAATGAAATATATTTAACTTTAAAAAGTATTTGTGCATATTTTGATTGTAAATACAAGGAAATGTTCAATATAGTTCGAATAAGAAAAGAAAAATTTATAACTTTGACCAATAACAATACAGGTGAAAATTTTCATTTGTTTATAGGTTATAAATTTACCACAGAACGTTATTTGTTAATGCGAATTTAATATTTTAAAGACGGTAATTGGTAATAAGGTTTAGTAGCATATGTAGTAATGCTTAATAAAGAAATAAGTGCAAATCTTATCTAAACCACCAATAAAAAAATTATGATTACCGTTTTAAAAATTATGACAATTTTAATTTTTGATAAAAAGATAATGCAAATTATCTATTTTAAATTTACTTATTTGAGAAAAAATTATAATTCTCATATAAATTTTATTCTTACTAGTCAAAATTGTATGCATAAGAATAGTTGGTAATAATTTATTATTACCTAAGAAAAAAAGAATATTGATATTTTTGTTTTTTGTTTATATATTCTATTGTTTCTTTTAAATTCAATAGATTCTCTAAATTTGCAAATTTTCTTTAAATTTCATTGGAACCTTTAGAAAGCTCCATTCAACGCTTTAAAATTGCAAATTCTCTTAATTTTGATAAATCTTCTAGGATTGCAAGTTTTCTTTAATTTGTATTAGAACTTGTAAAATCTTAAACAAGGCTTTAGGATTGCAATAAACCTTTAAAAATGAAATGTTCTTAAACTTTAAAACTATTCTTAATTGTCAAATCGTTGAAATTAAATAATTAAACATTTTTTTGTATTAAAAATCTTCAAAGTTCAACTGAAAAATAGAAAGGTGCTTAAAAAAATGAATGATATGAATTATTATTTGCTTTATTTTTCGAAAAAATATAATGGTGATTGAGACGAAATTATGAGTTCTTTAAATCGTCATGAATTTGTACCAAAAAAATATATTGAATCATTAAAAAATGATGTTTTAAAAAAGAAAATTGAGTTTTTTACAACTTTAGATGAAGAAATTTATCCTAAATCATTTGAAAAATTAAAAAAACCGCCATTTTTAATGTATTTTAAGGGCAATATTGATTTATTGAAATCAGTTGATATTTCTAAAAAAGATGAATTTTGTATTCTTGATATAAAACAATATTTCTCAAATAATGATATTGTTGAATCTTTATTATCTAGTGGAATAAAAATTATCTTAGTTTTACCTTGTGGTTTGGAAACAAATTTTATAAAAAATTCTTTAAAAAGTGTTTTGCCCAATAATTTATTAATTATTTCTGAATATTCAGGCAATTATTATTCACATTCAAAGGAAACTGAAGAAAGAACTAATTTGATAATAAATAATCTAAAAACTCAATTGTATGGGGAAGAATTTAATCAAAAAGATAATTATTATGAAAAATTAATAAATTGAAGCAATGAAATTCTAAAAAAATATCAAAAAATAAATGTTAAAAAACAAAAAACTTAATGTTTTATTGCATTTTTCCAACCAAAAAGTACCCTAAAATTGCATTTTTCCAACTAATTTTTGCCTTTTGAGAAAAAATTACCAGCTAATTTGGTTAAAAATATATGCCAAATGCCACAAAATTTTGCGCCGTTTACCATATTTTTGACTAAAAAATATGCAAATAAAGGAAATATTTTCTCGTAAATTAGGGAAGTAAAACATTGTAAATTAAGTAAATTTAATTCAATAAACTCATTATTTTTAAAAACTAAAGAAAAAATAATTAAGGAGAATTTCTTGAAAACAGCTAACGGTAAAAACAAGCTAGAAAGATTAATGAATAAAGCATATAAATATTTAAATGTTACATTAAAAAAAGCAAGTAATAAGTATTTATATATTGAAAAAGTTGATGAAAAAGAAAATGAAATGGTATTGTTGGCTCCTTTGCACTCCGCAAAATTAGTAAGCACAAAATATGGTTCAAAGTATGCTATTAATGTTGATAATATTGAAGAAACGATATGGGTTGCAAGTTTTGTAGCAATTGAATTAAATAATTATCACAATGATTTAATTATTTTTAAGATAAATAAAAACTATGTTTCTGAAAGCTTATGGAAAAATATCGAAGAAGCATTAAAAGGATTTGATGATATTTGACTAGTTAGTGAATTTATTAAAAAGAAAACAATATATGTTTTACAAAGTGCAAATAAACATATTGATAAAAATCTTAATTTAATTTATTCTTATTAAAAAATATCTAAAAAGTTAATTAATGACAATTTTTACAAGTTTTGTACTTTTTTGTCAATAACAATTAAGAAATAAGTCAAAAATGACTCAAAAAATTATATTTGCACTTTTCGATGATGGTAAAAGAAGTTATTTTAATGCATTAATTGATAATCCAAAATATAAAGTTATTAGCATAGGAATAAATAGAAAACATCAGGAAAATGAAAACTATAAAATTATCGATTTAAGAATATCTAATGAAAAATTATTTGAAGAGTTAGGCAAATTACCAAAACCAGACATTATTCTAGCATCTCCGCCTTGTGAAAGTTGGTCTCAAGCAGATAATCCTTGCAACTTATGAAATAAAATTTCAAAAGATTATGTAGAAATTAAAAATAAGGATTTTTTTGATGATTGAAACACAAAACAGACTAATCATTTTAGAAAAAGAAACTTTTTTAAGAAAGAAGCTAAAAGAATTATTGGAGAAGATACTATTGCAGCAACATTAGCAATTATTGAACATTATAAACCTGAGGCGTGAGTTATTGAAAATCCTTCGACAAGTAAAGTGTGACAATGAATTGAAAACCATATAAATACTAAAGGATTTAAAAATATAGCACATTATAACTCATATGATGAAGCATTTACAAAAAAACCTACTAACTTTTTTAGTAATAAAAAATTGAATTTAAAAAAATCAAATTTAAAATCAAAAAATTGAGGTGAAGTTTGTGGTTATGACACAAGAAGTTCAATACCAACTGATTTAATTAAAGATATTGTTAAACAACTAGAAGAAAACTAAATAAAAATTACTTATGAAAGGAAAGAAAAAAATGACATTATATAAAATAGGAAAAATAATAAATATAGATAAAGATTATGTAATTTTTGAAAATAATGATGTTGGTGAATTAATAAATATTCCTGATGTCAAAAGATTCAAGGAAGGGGAAACTAGAAAAATTTTTATTTCAAGCATAGAAAATGAATATACAAAAACAACTTATGGATTTGAAGATATAAAAGAACTAATTTTATTTGAAGACTTAATTTCATTACAAGGAATAGGTCCGAAGAAAGCCATGCTTTTATTAAATAATGGCTGAAAAACTATTGCAAATTGATTAGCAGATAACTATAGAGATAAAATTCATTCAATTACATATATTTCACCACGTGCTTGGGGAGATATTTCTGATTATTATTCAAAAAAATATCAAAAATGGGTTGAAAATAATTTTGACCCAAGACTTAATAATTATTGAGGAACATCTTGGAATAATGAATAGGACAAATCCAAATAAAAAATATCTTTCATTATTTAAAGAAACAATGGAACAACTAGGTTTTAAAGAATTACAAATTAAATATGCACTTAAAAATATAAAAATAAATGAAAACATTGAACAATGTGTTGAAGATGCAATAAAATTAATTGCCCTTAAAAATAAATTTGATAAAGAATACAAAGAAATAAATTAATAAATAAAAAAAGGAACTAAGCCCCATTGATAATCAATAGCTCCATTGTCATAATGACAACGCCTGCTTAGTTCTAATTTAATTATAACAAATGATTAATAAAATGTATATATTCAAATTTAAATACTGTTATAAAAGTAAGCATTATGCATTAATTCTTTCTCAAGAACATAACAAATATAAGTATTTAACTTTAACACATAAAAGTAAAGTGAATAACAAAAATTGTATGAGATTATGTCATAACCCAAACCTTAATTCAAAAAGGTTATCATATTTAGTTCCCAGAATAAAAAATAGTCCAATTAAAAACTTCTCAAAAAAATTTTTAAAAAATTTCCGTTTATGAGAGTTTGACAAAAATGAAATTGAAAATTTTATTAAAAGAAAGTTTGGCGATGAGTTTTTGAAAAAATGATTGAAAAAGAAAAAGTTATTGTAATTTGAAAAACTAAAAATTAAGGAGCATAAATGATTTGAAGTTTTATTGTTCATATTGATAATGAAAATAATTTAGATGAACAATTAAAGCTATTAAACGAAAAAATAAATGTTATAGAAAATAAGACATTTTATGATATTAAAATTGCTTGTAATTTAATATTTAATGAATTTATTAAAACAAGAAAAATATTGAAATTAATAAAAAAAATTCATAATAAAAAATTAAAGAATAAAGATGCTTTAGAAAATTTCATTTTGGAGAAAATAACTTTTTTTAACTTTCTCTTACCAAAGATATCAATCAAAAAAACAACTTTTAATAATGAAATAATGTTTTATTTAAAATTTTTTCAAGTACATAAATATGTTGAAAGAGTTGACGAATTTGTGAGAGAAATATTAAATTTTGATGATTCAAACAAAATTATGACTAATATAGAGGATTCTATTTTTGTTGAGTTTAAAAAGGAAATATTTGAAACTTTTAAAGAATTTAAAATTTTGGATTTACCTTGCCCTTGATTATATTTTCCTGACTTTTTTATTTAAAAAATTGGAAAATGTAGCAAAAAAACTTGGAATTTGAAGATTTAAATCTACTTAAGGAAGATATATGAATAATAAAATTAGAAAACTAGAAAAAGAGTGGCTTAAGAAAAATAAAGTACCTATTGATAATATATTGCAAGACGTTGTTTGAAATGTTAAATTTGTTTATGATGAAGAAATTAGAACAGGTTATATAGTTAAACATAAAACATTTAAAAATACTTATATGTTATTACCCTTAAGTATTGGAAAAGGTTTTATAGTGTTTAAAAAGACACATATTCAATGAATAGAATCTGCTTTTAATGGTAACAAACTTTATTACAAAAATATTAATTGAAATGATTAAAGAAAGGAAATAAAAATGACACCAGCAATAGATATAGTAAGTTTCACCATAAAAAATCCAAGAAATGCAAAATATCAATATCGCTTTAGAGATTGAGGAACTGAAAGTTGAGGATATGAAATTGCTTCAATAGCTAGTGATTTAGAAGTAAAAAAAGAAGATGTAATTATTAATAAAATTACTGATAATCATTTAGTTTTTAATTTCACTTCTAAAAAAGATAAATATATATGTGGCAACTTTAATAGAAATACTTATTACATAAAATGCAATGATGAAATTAAAATTGGTATTAATCGTAAAGAATATCATAATTTTGTAGAAAAAGCAATTAAGGGATTTAATGATTTTTTTGAAGAAAAATTAATTAAAGAAAATACAAAATTGGTTGATTTAACAAATGAAGAAGAAGTTATTAATTACATTTTGTCTCAATGTGATGAAACTAAAATAACAAGAGAAAAGCTTATTAAAAATTTACAAAAAGCAATGAATAATGAAATTATGAGTCTTTTAAATGATTTTAAATTATCTGATGAATGTTGAGTTTTTAATTTGGATACAAAGTACGGTTCTGATTCATTTAAAAAATATTTCACTTTTAGAAATGATTTTCCTACAAATATGAAAGTTGACGAAGAAGATCGTTTCTTAACTGATTATGAATTAATTCAAAAGTATGGAAGAGAATGATGACACGAAAATTCATTCCCATTTACTAATTGTTTGAGAGAAGATTTAAATATTGAAGAATTAAAATGAGTAAGTCAAAGAATGAGTTTTGTACCATATCAATCTTGAATATTCAAATTATCTAAAAATAATTCAATAATACCAGTATTTTATCAAACAAACGATTGAGGTCAATTTTCAAAAAAAATAAAAGATGCACAAAATTTTAGAATACCTGTTGATAATTTGAAAAATTAATAAATACTAAAATAAGGATGATTTAAAATGAATAATAATATTAAAATTAAAAAAAATAACCCCTTTAATAAAGAAAGAATTGAATTAATATTTAAAAATTTTGTTAATTCTGATGACTATAAAAAATTTCAACAAGTTATTAAGAACTTAGAAGACATGTAATAATATCATTTAGGAATTTTAATAAGAATATGAAGTGCAATTTTGTGCTTTATCCAAAACAATTGATTAGACCTGTAGTAAAAATTGTAGGTTCAAAATATAAAATGCTACCTTGATTATTGGAACATTTTAATTTAGAGAATATAAATAATAAAATTACAGCATTTTTAGAACCTTTTGGTGGTTCTGGTATAGTATCTGTAAATATTAAACATTTATATTCAAACATAAAAGTATATTTAAATGATTTTGATAATATATTTCCTTTAACAAGGGAATACATTAAAGATAATAATCCGATTTAATGGTTATGGAAGCATTACTAAATCAGCAATTAAACAATATGAAACAAAAATTAAAAATGGTTTATGAGATAAAGTAAAAAAATATAATGATGTTTTATCAAAAATTCAAATTGATTCAAATGATTATTTATCCTTTTGTCTCAAAATTCTTAAAACCATTAAAAATTGTGAAAAAGTATTTATATATTTTGACCCACCTTACTATAATGAAAATTCAAAATATTCAAAGTTTTACAAGAACTCACTAAACCTAAATAAATTTATTAATGATATTAAAAATATTAATGAAAATTATGATGTAAACATTGCTATCTCATTTAGAGATTGTTATGAAATTAGAGAAGCTTTTGCTACAAAGCATTGAAATATTTATGAATATGAAAAAATTAATTACCATATGTCTAGATTTGGAAAATGCCCAATAGTTAAAGAATTATTAATTATAAATAATAAACAATGAAAGGATTAAAAATGAAAAATAAAACTATAAGAGATTTCTTTGAATCATTACCAAAGGAAAAATATAATAATAAATATATCAGTGAGTATGAAACAAATCGTTTAGAGTATATAGAAGAATTTGTTAATACTTATGATAAAGATAGAATAATAAATGAATTTGATGATATTGTTTCTGAATGTTGCAGAGTTAAAGATGGAAATACTCCTTGATTTGGAGCATATACGCAAGATTGAGCTAATGAAATTAGCAAAGACTTAACAGGATATTTTTATGCTTTGCAAGAGTATTTAAAAATAATATCTCGGCAAGATTTACTAGATTTAATTAAAAAAGATATGTTATTACCAATAACGATTGATGCATATAACTATGATTTATTATCAAGTAATAAATCTTTAATTCAAGATTATACAAAATGAAAATATAACATAAAAGATAAAAAGGAAAATAAAAATGTTTAATAAAACAATAAATAATTTTTTGTCTAACAAAAATTCCAAATGAAGCATTAATTCATTTGATTCATTCGAACAATATTTAATTGAAAGATTTGCTGAATATTATTTTGATGAAAAAATTAATTTTGAAGAAGCAGTTAATATGTTTAGTGATTTAGATGAATATTCACCTTTAGATAACAATGAAGATATGGAAAAAATAACTTCTGATATAGGAAAATATACATATAAATACATTAATAGTTTTGATAATTATCTTTCAACAACTCCTTTACGTGTTTTTATGAAAGAATATAAACAAGGCCATTTAATTTATTTAATCATAAAAACAAGATTTAAAAACTTACTATTAGATAATAAAGAATTAATACAAGAATATATACAATGAAATCAAAAATCATTAAATGATTTAGAAAGCGATAAATAATGGATAAAATATATAATAAATTTACAGGAATTGGGTGAGTATCAAAAATATCAAAATTTAAAGAAACTAAAAATGGTAATAAATATATAACTTTTAATTTTGTATTATTTGACCCAAGCAATACAGATGCAGCAAAATGACCGGCGCCAATAGTTGTATATTTATTTGAAAATTCTAATAACAATTTAGATAATCTTAATTTAAAAGAAAATTCATTGGTTCAAATCGAAGGTAAAATTAATTCATATTTCTTTAAAAGGAAAACTGAAATATCAATTTGAGCAACATTATTAAATGAATTAAAGATTTAGCTTCGTACGCACGCGTGCATAGATAATACACGCACTAGTGCATATGTATGTAAGCAAAACAATGTATAATTATTAATAATAAAAGGACATTTATGAAATCAAAAAAAATATTTTTATCATTATTACCTGTAGTAACATTAACATCACTTCCACTTGTTTCAGCGAGTTGTGATTGATTATATGATAAACCTAGAACACCTAAAAAACCATCTCTTCCAGACCCAACATTACCTAAAAGACCTGAAGTTAATCCTGCAGATAGATTTGACAATAAATTATTATATGATATCCCTGTACCTAAAGTACCCGAACATTTAAAAGGTAAAGATATAGTTGGTCCACATAAATTATTTCATTACATAATGAATATTCACAAACTAAAAGTCTTAGATGCAACTGGTAATGAAACTTCAGAGTTTGAAAGTATCGATAGGAAAATTGAAAGATATAATGAAGCATTAAAAGTGCTAGAAGAATATGAAGACTACGTAAGAAAAGTTAGACATATTTTTGATGAAAAATGAGAAAATATAAAAGAATTGGCTAAAAAACAGAAAAATTTAAAATATGAAAAACCCTTTTATGACAAATGATATGCTAATTATCAATTCTTTACTGAATCACGCCTAAGAGATAAAGACCCTGAATTAGCAGGTTTAACAGAAGAAGAAAAAGAAGAAATTCAAAAAGAAAATATAACTGCATTACCATTATGATTAACTGTTGAAAATTTTATGAATGTTTTTACTGAAATTTTTAATATGCGTCGCATAATAATTGAATTAATAAATTTATATAAATTTATGATGAAAAATGTTAATAATGCATCTAAAACCCTTTTAGAACAATTGCGAGCAATGGGACCTGATAAACTAAACCAATTAAAAGAAATAATTCAAATAAGAATAATTAAAGGAGAATTAGTTCATCTTAAAGTTGCTTTAGAAATTAATGATAAATTATATTCATTTTCAACACCCGATTTAAAATTTTATTATGACAAACCATCTCATTACAATAAAATAATTAATTGAGTTAATGAATTTATAAATCCTTTATCTTATTTATTAGGTTTTAATACTGATAACAATGATTATTTTTATGATAATAAATCTCCTGACTTTTATCGCATTAGAGAATATTTCTTTGGTCGTAAAGAATATGGTTCAAGTGCAAAAGGATTTACTATTGGTAAATTAAAAAAATATAATACTGAAACTGCATTAAAAGCATTAGAACAATGATTAAATAAATATAAAAATTCTTTTGGTATAAAATATAGTTCCTTAAAATAAACAACATTCTTTGATAATTTCTGTTGTTTGTAAAGGGTATGAATTTATGAGCGCACTAGTGCGTGCAAAATACTATGCACGCGTACAGGCATAAATACAAAGCAAGCACTATTGAAAAAATTAGTGTTCTTTTTTTCATTTTCTTTACAAATTTAAGAAAGGAAGAATTATGGATTCTGGTGCAGGAATTGGGACATTAAAAAAAGCATTATCAGAACTTTTTAATCAAATAAATCCCTTTGTTTCATTATTAGCCGGATATGCAGTTGTTGTTTTTGCTTTAATTGCAATAGTTATGACTTTTTCTGCAGTTGCTGCTTTAAAAACAGCAAAAACACAAACTTCAAAAAAGGAAGCTAAATCAAGAATTGTTGGTATTTGATTATCATTTGGTTTTTTAATATTATTTGTTGTATTAATACCAGTCATTTTAAAAGTAGCTTCAACATTTTTATCTAATTAATTAAATTAAAGGAGAATTTATGATACATTGAACATTTTATGTAGCTATTGCTTTTTCACCAATAATTTTAGGTTTGTTTACTTGATTAATTATCATTTTCCTAAAAAGAACAAAAATTAGAATTAAATATGAAAATGTGATAGCAAAATATAAATTTGATGACAAATACAAAAAGTTAACAAAATTATCTAATGTTATATTATCGATGTTCATTACATTAATTGTAGTGACTTTATCTTTTGTATTTGC